>CAXUNA010000024.1:13123-15960 GCA_964252095.1 uncultured Jatrophihabitans sp.
GTCGCGGCGATCGTCCACGCCGAGGTGCTCTCGCTCGACGCGTTCGCGCCGGTGTCGGGAGTGGTGGCGCGGGCCGCTGCCCGACTGGCGCTGGCCGAGCGCGGTTTGGACCCGTCGTCGGTGATCGTCGTCGAGGTCGGCCAGCGCGACGACGAGGAGGCCCACGCCGCGGCACTCGCGGCGTACAGGACCGGCACGCCGGAAGGCGTCGTCCAGTGGGTGTTGCAGTATGCAACGTTCGTCGAGCAGGGTGCGACCGAGACCCTGGCGATCTGCCAGGCCGTCCAGCGCGGGTAGCAACCGGGACCTCCCCACCTGTCCGAACCTCCTGTGAACTGGGCAGGAGGGATTGTGAGCATCTTCGAGACCAAGTCGGTCGACGTCGTCATGGAGCAGACCGGCGGCCCGAACGGTGAGTCGCGGTCGGGCCTGAAACGCCGGCTCGGCCCGTTCGACCTGATGGGCTTCGGGCTCGGGCTGGTCATCGGCACCGGCATCTTCACGCTCACCGGTGTCGAGGCCAAGCAGCACGCCGGTCCCGCCGTCGTGATCTCGTTCGTCATCGCGGGAGTCGTCGCGTTGCTCGCCGCACTCTCGTACGCCGAGTTGGCATCGGCGGTCCCGACGGCCGGCAGCGCCTACACCTACGCGTACGCGACGATCGGCCAGCTGCCGGCGTGGATCATCGGCTGGGACCTGGTACTGGAGTTCGCGCTCGGAGCGTCGGTCGTGGCCCGCGGCTGGTCGGGCTACCTGCAGAACCTCTTCGACCTGCCGACCTCGGTCTTCGGCGAGCACTCGGTCGTCAACCTCGGCGCCATCGGCATCGTCGCGGTGCTCGCCGTGGTCGCGGTGGCCGGGGTGAAGGAATCGGCGCGGGTCACGAACGTGCTGGTCGTCGTCAAGGTGACGATCTGCCTGTTCGTCATCGTGGCGGGGGCGTTCTTCGTCAAGGCCGCGAACCTCACGCCGTTCGTCCCGCCCGCGGCGGGACCGGACGCGAGCGTCACCGGGCTCACCCGGCCGGTCGTGCAGGTCGTCTTCGGACTGCAGCCGTCGGTGTTCGGCTTCGGCGGCGTGCTCACCGCGGCCGCCGTCGTGTTCTTCGCGTACAGCGGGTTCGAGGCCACCGCGAACCTCTCGGAGGAGACGCGCCGACCCGCGCACGACCTCCCGCTCGGCCTGATCGGCACGTTGATCATCGCGACCGTCCTGTACATCGGTGTCTCGCTCGTCGTGACCGGCATGGTGCCCTACTCCCAGATCGACACCGGATCACCGATCGCGTCGGCGTTCGACAGTGTCGGCGCGTCGTGGGCGGGGACGCTCGTCTCCATCGCCGCGGTGTGCGGTCTGACGACGGTGATCCTCGTCGACCTCGTGGGCATGGGGCGGATCGGCTTCGCGATGTCGCGGGACGGACTGCTGCCGGCTGCCGTGGGCCGGATCAGCCCGCGGTTCGGGACACCGGTTGGGGTGACGATCGCGACCGCCGTCCTCGTCATGGCCATCAGCGGTTTCGTGCCGTTGACCGCCCTCGCCGACCTGGTGTCGATCGGGACGCTGTTCGCGTTCGTCCTGGTGTCGATCGCCGTGCCGATCCTGCGTCACACCAAGCCCGATCTGCACCGCCCGTTCCGGGTGTGGTTCTCCCCGGTCCTGCCGATCGTCGCCGCGCTGGCGTGCGTCTACCTGATGCTGAACCTGTCGGTGGAGACCTGGCTGCGGTTCCTCGTCTGGCTCGTCGTCGGGCTGGTCGTGTACTTCGCCTACGGGCGTCGGCACGCCCACCCGGCCGAGGCCTAGGCCCCCTTGGCGCTGCGGGCGGTTCTCGTCGCCCACCAGGTGATGCCGGCGACGGCGGCGCCGGCACCCGCCACGGCAGCGCCCGCGATGACCTGCGTGCGCGAGGCCTTGAGGCGCTGACGCAGCGGCACGGCCCGGGTGAACACCACGACCGGCCAGCCGCGCTCGGTCGCGATCCGGCGCAACGCACGGTCGGGGTTGACCGCGACCGGGTGACCCACCGTCTCCAGCAGCGGCAGGTCGGTGATCGAGTCGGAGTACGCGTAGCTCGCGGCCAGGTCGTAGCCGCGGGCCGCGGCGAGTTCGCGCGCGGCCGTCGCCTTGTTCGGCCCGTAGCTGTAGAACTCGATCTCGCCCGTGTACCGGCCGTCGCGCTCGACCATGCGGGTCGCGATGACCTCGCTGACGCCGACCATCTCGCCGATCGGCTCGACCATCTCCGCGCCCGACGACGACACGATGACGACGTCGCGACCGGCCGCCTTGTGCTGCTCGATGAGGTCGACCGCCTCGTCGTACACGAGGGGATCGATGATCTCGTGCAGGGCCTCGTCGACGATCTCGCGGATCTGCGCGACGTCCCACCCGGTGCACATCGCGGTGATCCGGTCGCGCATCCGGTCCATCTGCTCGGCGTCGGCCCCCGCGATCGCGAAGACGAACTGGGCGTACGCGGTGCGCAGGACGGTGCGCCGGTTGATCAACCCGCCCTTGTACAGCGGACGTCCGAACGCGAGCGTGCTCGACCTGGCGATGATGGTCTTGTCCAGGTCGAAGAAGGCGGCGGCGCCTAGCACATCAGCAGGTTACGGCGAATCGCCGTCCACAGCGCGGCGTGTCGTCCACAGTTCACCGATCCGGTCCCCATCGTGACCTGGCGCAGGGTCCACTCGACCCGTGCTGGTGACGGTGGCGGGAGCGCGCGGTGGGGTCGGGGCGACCACGCTGGCGGTCGCGCTCGCCCGGCGGCTCGGAGCGGTGCTGGTCGACGCCGACGGACCGGCGGGCGGGGTCGACCTCTGGCTCGGGGG
>CAXUNA010000025.1:0-4401 GCA_964252095.1 uncultured Jatrophihabitans sp.
CCCCCGCTCCCCCCGCGCGCGGGCGGCCCCCCCCCCCCCCCGCCCGCCGCCGACGACGAGCCCGGTGCGCCGGCCGTCCGCGTAGGCGTGGATCGCCGCGACGTCGTCGAGCGTGCGGTAGACGAACACGCCGGGTAGGTCACTCCCGGGCACCGGCGGGACGAACGGGGCGGACCCGGTGGCGAGCACCAGCTCGTCGTACGGCAGCTCGCGACCGGCCGCCGTGGTGACCACCCGGCGCTCGAGGTCAAGGGCCACCGCGGCGTCACCGATGTGCCGGACGCGGGCGTCGTCGTCGTAGAGCTCGTCCGCGGGCAGGTGCAGATCCGTGACAGCGGCGCCGTGGAACAGCGAGCTGAGCGCCACCCGGTCGTACGCCGGCGACGACTCGTCGCCGACGACCGTGACCTGCCACCGGCGGTCGACGTCGCGCTCGTGCACGGCTTCGACGAGACGGTGTCCCACCATCCCGTTGCCGACGACGACCAGTCGTCCTTGCGTGCCCGACATCTGCTCACCCCTCGACGGTCGATGGTGCGACCGGGGTGTGTGCCCGCCGGATCGCTCGTGTTACGTCCGGATTGCGACGCCGGAGCTCACGCGCTGCGCAGGAGTTCCTCGTGCTCGGCGGGGGCGACCTCGGGCCAGCCGATGCTCGGGGCGTGGCCGCGGAAGTTGTCCAGCCACCAACCCCACTGCTCGGGCACGAGCGAGAACGGCGACTCGTGGCCGAGCTCGCGGGCCGCCCAGACCGGCCAGTGCGGGTTGGACAGCGCCGGGCGGCCGAGCAGGACGAGGTCGATGGCACCGGACCGGACGGCAGCGTCGGCGTTGGCGGGCACGCCGAGGTTCCAGCTGGTCGTCATCGGGATGCCGACCTCGCGCTTGACCCGCGCCGCCCGCTCGACCCAGGCGGCGGGGTCGTTGAACAGCGGCTCGACCATCTCGTCGGTGTTGCCGCCCATGCTGATGTCGGCCATGTCGAGGCCGTGTTCCTTCATCTGCGCGATGGCCCAGATCGACTCGTCGAACGTCACGCCGTCGGGGTGGAAGTCGTCGGAGCCCAGCCGCATCGTCAGCGGGAGGTCGTCGGGCCAGACCTCGCGGACGGCGTCGAGCGCCTCGAGGTGGAAGCGGATCCGGTTCTCGGGGCTCCCGCCGTACTCGTCGGTGCGCCGGTTCGCGAGCGGCGACCAGAAGCTGGCGCCGAGGTAACCGTGCGCGAAGTGCATCTCGATCCACTCGTAGCCGGCGTCGAGCGAGCGACGGGCGGCCTGCTTGTATTGCTCGTGGACGGTCTTGATCTCGTCCTTCGTCAGCGCGTGCACCGGGTACGGGCGCTTGCCGCAGCCGTAGGGGATCTCCGACGGGCCGACGACCTGCCAGCCGAGGGGGTCGTCGGGGGCGATCTGGGTGCCGCCCTCCCACGGAGTGAGCTCGCTGCCGTTGCGGCCGGTGTGGCCGAGCTGGATACCGCTGACGCCGCCCATCTGCTTGACGATGGCGGTGACGCGCGCGTGGCCCTCGATCTGGTCGTCGTCCCAGATGCCCGCGCACTTCAGGCTCGTCCGCCCCTCGGGCGCGATCGCGACCTGCTCCGGGAAGATCAGCCCGAACCCACCCGCGGCCCGCGCGCCGAGGTACATCACGTGGTAGTCGTTCATCTTCCCGTCGACCGACGAGTACATCGTCATCGGCGACATCGCGATGCGGTTACGGAGCGTGACGCTCTTCAGGGTGTACGGGCTGAACAGGTCGGGCATGGCCGGTGGCTTCCTTCCGCGCGGGGACGTTGGAAGCGATTCCAACACCGCGCGGACACCCGGCTGTTACGGCTTCCGGCCGTTCACGTGTCGATCCGCTCTCGACCGGACGCTGCGCCGTGAGAGGTCGGGCGGCGAACCTGTGATGGTGGGGTGATTCCTTCGCCGACGGGCGCTGACGCGAGGGGACAGCCGTTCGGATGTCACCGCGCGGACGGGAGCCTTGTCCTCACTCGGCCTCGCGGCTGACGACGACCTTGCCGACGCTGCCCGACGTCTCGACCAGCCGGTGCGCCTGCCGCAAGGTGTCCGCATCGAGCGGGTGGAGCTGCGTGGTCATGGTCGAACGGATCCGACCGGCGTCGACGAGAGCGGCGAGCTCGTCGAGCAGCTCGTGCTGATAGGTGTCCTCGGGTGCGTGCAGCGGCCGGGCGAACATGAATTCCCAGTGCCAGGAGAGGCTCTTGCTCTTCATCGGCAGGACGTCGAGTGTCTCCGGATCGTCGATGGCCACCACGGCACCACCGACGCGGAGCATCTCGGCGTAGTTCTCGACGCTGCCTTCCGAGAACGGGCTGAAGATCCAGTCGACACCCCCTGGGGCGAGCGCGCGCACCTCGTCGACCAGGTGGTGTCGGTCGACGACGTGGTGGGCGCCCATGTCCAGCGCGAACTGCGTCGACTCCGGCCGGCCGCCGGTGGCGAGCACCGTGACGCCGGTGCGGGCGCGTGCCAGCTGGATCATCACGGACCCCACGCCGCCGGCCCCGGCGACGACGAGCAGGGTGCCGGTGCTCTCGGCGGTCAGTCCGAGATGGTCGAACAGAGCTTCCCAGGCGGTGATGGCGGTGAGGGGAAGGGCGGCCGCTTCGGCGAACGTCGAGGTCGTCGGTTTGTGACCGACAATCCGTTCGTCGACCAGCTGCAGACGGGAGTTGCTGCCGGACCGGGCGATCGAGCCGGCGTAGTAGACCTCGTCGCCGATCTCGAAGCGGGTGACGTCGGACCCGATCGCCGTGACCACACCGGCGGCGTCGTAGCCGAGCACCTTCGGCGAGTCGGCCGCGTCGAAGGCGGCGCGGGTCTTGACGTCGACCGGGTTCACCGACACGGCGCGGACGTCGACCAGCAGGTCGTGCGGACCGGGGTCGGGGACCTCCAGGGTGATCTCGACGAACGAGTCCTCGTCGTCGACCGAACCCGGGCGCAGGGAGGCGATGGCGGTGGTCGAGGTGGTCACGCCGTCGACGCTACCCAGGCGGAACGTCGGCAGCGCACCGACTTCGCACGAGAGCCGACGAGGGGACTTGAACCCCTAACCGCCCGATTACAAGTCGGGTGCGCTACCAGTTGCGCCACGTCGGCGAAGCGGTTCCAGGGTGTCACACGGGCCGCACGGCCAGGATGCGACCTACGACGAAGTCACGCTCGGCCGAGCGCAGCTCGCACCAGGCCTCGAGCATGCCGCCGGACAGGTCGAGCGGCCGGATGACCCGCTCCGTGATCGAGCCCTGCGCGTCGCGGTAGACGATCTCGACCCTCGTCGACGCCGACACCGCCGCCTCGAGCGTCGCCGCCTCCCCCGGTGTCAGACCGGAGCCGGCGAGGCGGTCCGGCCCGTCGAACGGCACCAACGACGAGGCCGCGCGCCTCGGTGCCGCGAGCAGGCGTTCGGCGAGGTCGCGGAGCTCGGCCGGCACGGGCTCGGCGCGCCTCGGCACCGATGTGGGGCGCGGCCGGCCCACGCGCACCGGTGCGGGCGGACCGGTCACCTGCTCGGCATCGGCGACCTCCCGCCTCGGCAGGTAGCCCGCCTTGCGCAGCGCGTCCACGAGCTTGACCGCACCGACCGGCGAGGTCAGCACCGTCGGCGTCACCGCGGTCAGTCGGAGGCCGCCGAGCCGACGGTCGTGCAGCAGTTCGGCCGCGGCGGGTTCGTCCTCGGCCACGAGAACGCCGGCGGCGGAGTGGACGACGACCCTCCCGTACGCCCGGTCGACGTCGTCGAGCAGCACCGTCACCGCGGACGGCAACGCGGCCCGGCCCGCGATCTCGGCCAGCGCCGTGCGCAGGTCGTCGACGTCCCATCCGTCGTCGAGCGCGCGGCGCACCGATCCCCGCGACAGCCGCCAGGTGACGGCGCCGCCGGTGCTCTCGCGGTCGGCACACGCATCGAGCACGGAGCTCACCCGCCCCGACGGCGCACCCAACGCGAGCGCCGTGAGGTCACTGCCGAACGTCGCCGTCCCGGTGGCGGCGGGCAGCGCGGCGGTGCAGGCGGCGACCAGCGCGGCGTCGTCCCCACTGCGCAACGCCGCACCGGCCGCGGTCAGAGCACCCTGGGCCACGACACCCAGCGAGGTCACCTCCGCCCAGACCGTCGCGTACGGCTCCCCACTGAAGTGGGCGGCGGGGCAGTGCCAGGACGCCAGCAGCGCCGCATCGGCCGGCGACACACCGGCATCCGTCCGCAGGACCGCCAGCAACGACGTGTGCTCGAGCCGGCAGGCGTCGCACGGCGTGGAGTCGAGCGGGCGGCGGCCGTAGGGGTCGCCGCTCCCGCCGGGACGGCCCGGGTACCGCCACCAGGCCCGCAGCAGCGCGCTGTGTCGTTCGGCCGGTTCGGCGTCGCGCCACT
>CAXUNA010000025.1:4411-15924 GCA_964252095.1 uncultured Jatrophihabitans sp.
ACACAGCGCGCTGCTGCGGGGATGGTGGCGGTACCCGGCGGTCGTGCGCGCGTTGGTGCCGCTGCCGTCCAGCAGTCCCGCCTCGGACGCCAGTTCGAGGACCAGCCAGACCGTTGCTTCCTGCAAGTGTGTGGTCTTCGCGAGCCGTTTCAGTTCCCGCGCGCCCACCCCGCCGGCCTTGAGCATCGTGAGGCCCCGCCGATCGATGTCGTCCAGTACGGCCGTGCCCGCCGCGTCGAACGCTCGCATCGCCGCGGCGGCGTCCTCGTCGGCGCGTGACAGCGGCAGCCAGGCCACCACCGGTTCCGGAGTACACGGCAGGCGGTAGCGCGGGCCGCGGAGCGCCACCCGGACCTCGGCGGGCATCACTCCCATCGAATCCGGGTGGTGGTCGATCCCCACGATCAACCCGCGCTGCCGGCCGGCCGCCGTGGCTGCCGCGAGCACGTGGTTCGGGAACTTGCGCGGCACCACACCGACGTCGGGATCCACGTGGTACTCGGCGGCGATCGCGACCAGGACCGCCACCAGGTCCTCGGGGAGTCCGTCGAGGGCCCGGCGGATCCGGTCCCCGTCGAGGTACGCGTCGGCCAGGGCGAACAGGCTCTCCTGCCCCGTCGAGGTGTCGCCGCAGCCGAACGCCCGGGCCGCGGCGCGGACGAACTCGGCCGGCACCTGCGACCCGATCACCAGCAGGTTCGGGCCGAGGTGGAGCGGATCGGGCTGTCCGACGACGATCTCGTCGGGCACGTGGAAGTGGTCGTCGGCCTCGTCGAGTTCGAGCAAGGCCGCGTCGTGCAGGACCGCGAGGTACGCCAGCGGGTCGACCTCGAACCGGCGACGGAACTCGCCGAGCGGCAGGGAGTCGAGCGCGCAGGCCGCCGCGAAGACCTCCCAGACGGGGACGGGTTGGTCACGCAGGAAGTACGCGACCGAACCCGGATGGTCGAGCCGCGCGGCGAGCTCCCCGAGTGAGTGCGGCGGTGGCTCGACGACCTCGGGCCGGCGCCGCAGCACGGCGGCCAGGCCGTCGACGCCGCGCTGCGCCAACTCGTCGAGCCGGGGGTCGTAGAACTCCACCCGCGCAGCCAAGCACGTCGCTCCGGCCTGCGTTTTCGTCGTCCACAGGCCGGGGGTCTGTCCACAGATCGGAATCCGGCCTTGCGCGCGGCGGCGTGGGCTGCCGGCCCTAGCGGCTCACGGCATCAGTGATGCAGAAGTGACGTCATGACAGCAGAAACGCATCACTGATGCGCCGGCGTCAGCGCTTGGCGACCTTCGCCGTCGTCGCCGTCGTCGCCGCCTTCGCACCCGGCCGGCCCGCCCCGGCCGCCGCCCCGTCACGCGCGGGTTCGGGCTTGCCGTACAGGTACAGGTACCAGTAGGCGCCGGCGACGAAGACCACCGCGCCCACCAGGTTGCCGAGGAACGCGAGGACGAGGTTCACGACCGTGTTCGCGAGCGTCACGCCGGGGGCGTGGACGAACAACGCGGCGGGGAGGAAGAACATGTTCGCGACGACGTGGTCGAAGCCCATGGCCACGAACGCGGTGATCGGGAAGACGATCGCGAGGATCTTGCCGGAGACCGACGTGGCGGCGAACGCCAGCCAGACCGCGAGGCACACCAGCCAGTTGCAGGCGATGGCGCGCAGGAACACCTCGAGGTGCGACTCGGTGATGACCTTGCCCTTCGCCACCGCGGCGAGACGGGTGAAGTTGTTGAGCGCGGTGCCGGCGGGCGACGACGCCGTGCCGATCACGCCGGTCTTCACCGCGAACACGTACGCCACGAGCAGCGAGCCCGCGAGGTTGCCCACCGCGACCACGACGACGTTGAGCCCCAGCCGTCCCCACGTCACCAGCCCACGGAAGGCGGCGAGCGGGACCAGCGCCATGTTGCCGGTCAACAGCTCGGCGCCGCCGATGATCACCAGGATCAGGCCGAGCGAGAACACCAGCCCGTAGAACAGCGTGATCAGACCACCCCAGGCCGGCGGCATGCCGGCGGTGACGTCGATGGCGAGCAGGGAGCCGAACGCGATGTAGGCGCCGGCGAGGATCCCGCCGACGAACATCTTCGGAACCGCCAGGTGGGCCTTCGACGAACCGGCGGCGACAGCGAGTTCGGCGACTTCAGCGGGCGTGTTGACGGTCAACGGACCAGTACCTCCTGCGGCGGGCACGCGGTCGGCACCCGGCATGATGCTTCGTGCCCGCCCGCCCCGCACAGCTAACGCCTACGCGCCGGCGGCCGGCGGACCGAGACGACACCGAGATGACGGAGAGAGGCCCGTGTCCCGACTGCACAAGCCCAAGGCCGGCTTCTGGGTGCGGTTCTGCGTGTCCGTGCTCTACCCGATCGACAGCCTGCTGTTCCGGATCACCTTCCGGCACCTGGACCGCGTCCCCGCCCCGCCGCGCGGCGTCGTGCTCGCCATCAACCACCTCAGCTTCATCGACACCATCGTCATGGCGCGGCTGGTGTGGCAGTCCGGTCGCATCCCGCGGTTCATGATCAAGTCCGACGCCTTCAGCGTGCCGATCCTCGGGACGATCTTCCGCCGGGCCGGGCAGATCCCGGTCTACCGCGGCACCGCCGACGCCGCCGACTCACTGCGCGAGGCCGCGAGGGCCCTCGACGACGGCGAGTGCGTCGTCATCTACCCGGAGGGCACGGTCACCCGCGACCCGGCGAAGTGGCCGATGCAGGGCCGCACCGGCGTCGCCCGGCTGGCGCTGCTGCGGCCCGACGTCCCCATCGTTCCGATCGGCCAGTGGGGCGCGACGGCGAGCTTCGACCTGCCGAACAAGGTGGTCCGGCCGTTCCCGCGCAAGCCGCTCGGCGCCCAGGCCGGTGAGCCGCTCGACCTGTCGCGCTACCGCGACGCCGCGGCCGACGCCGAGACACTGCGGGAGATCACGGACGTTGTCATGACGGCGATCCGTGACCAGGTCGCGGTGGTCCGCGGCGAGCCCGCGCCGGACGCGTTCTTCGTGCCGGTCCGTGTCCCTGGTACCAAGCGTCCGAAACGCCGCCCGCACCTCCCCCGCCGGAAGGAGTGACGATGGCCCGCCTCGTCGTCCCGAGCACCGCGTACTACGACAGTTTCCGTGCGGCGCAGGAGGAGTTCCGCGCCGAGGGGCGTGGCGAGCCGACCGACAACTCGAACGTCGGCGAGGAGCTGCGCGCAGGGGTCGCGGCCGACGAGACGGTGTTCGCCGCGCACGTCGCGTGGCTGGTCGCCGAGAGCCGCGAGGACACGCCCCGCCCCGCGAACCGGGTACCGAGCACGACGCTCTGGTGGGTGGACGACGACGGCTACATCGGCCGGATCGCCGTCCGGCACGGCCTCAACGACTGGCTGCGCGAGTACGGCGGCCACATCGGCTACGACGTCCGGGCGTCCCGCCGGCGCCAGGGCCATGCTGCGGCGATGCTCCGCGCCGCGCTGCCGATCGCCCACGGTCTCGGCATCGACCCCGCCCTGCTCACCTGCGACGACACCAACGTCGCCTCCCGCCGGGTGATCGAGGGGGCGGGCGGCCGGTTCGAGGACCAGCGGGGCCACAAGCTCCGGTTCTGGCTCCCGACGACGCCGACCGAGGGGACGAACCCGTGACGGCTGTGCCGTTCGTCCTCGTCGACGTGTTCGCGTCCCGCCCGCTCACCGGCAACCCGGTGGCGGTGATCCCCGACGCCGACGGCCTCGAGGTCGTCGTCCAGCAGGCGATCGCACGCGAGTTCAACCAGTCCGAGACGACCTTCCTCCACCGGCCCACGCGCGCCGGGGCGGACTGGCGGCTGCGCTCGTTCACCCCGGACGGCTCCGAGGTGTTCGGCGCCGGCCACAACGTCCTGGGCGCGTGGCTGTGGCTGGCCGGGTCCGGCCGGTTGCCCGCCGGGCAGACCCGGTTCGTGCAGGAGATCGGTGACGACCTGCTGCCCGTCGGGATCGGGCACGACGCGGACGGGCGGCCCGTCGTCACCCTCGACCACTCGCCGCCGGTGTTCGGCGCGACGCTCACCGACACCACCGAGGTCGCGGCATCGCTCGGCCTCGCACCCGGGCAGCTCGGCGACCGCCCGCCCCAGGTCGTCTCCACCGGCGCAGGCCACCTGCTCGTCCCGGTGCGGGGGGGGGGGGGGCCCCCCCCCCCCGGGGGGGACACCGGGCGGGGGGGGGCGGTGGTGGGGGGGATGGGCGGCGAGGGCTGCTACCTGTACAGCCGGGACCGGGGCGACGCCTCGGACGCCGTCGCCTACACCCGGTTCTTCAACCCGACGGTCGGCATCCCCGAGGACCCCGCGACCGGCACGGCCGCGGGCCCGCTGGTCGCCCGCCTGGTCGCCGACGGCGACGTGGCGGACGGCAGCACGGTCGTCGTCGAGCAGGGTCACGCGCTCGGACGGCCGAGCCGGATCCGGGTGGGCGTCGCGGGCGACGCGGTGCGGATCAGCGGATCGGGCGTCGTCGCGGCCGAGGGGACGTTGCACCTGTAACCAGTGGCCCCCTGTGGGCCCGGGCTGAAAGCGCTGTCCCGCCCGCAGGTCGTGGGGCAACACCCTTGACGTCACGTGCTCGAAACGTGTGTGATGGGCGGTACACGACCGCGAAGCCGGTCGCCCGTCGCCCCGACGTGTTCCGCGGGGGTCCCGGCGGACGGCCGGAAGACCGTGAGGTCGGCACCGCCGGTTTCGCCACCGACGGCCCCGCCGGCCCGCACCCGGTGCGGTCACGACCGAGAGGAACCACCCACATGGCGAGCGTGCAGTACCGCGAGGCCACGCGCCTCTACCCCGGCAACCCGATCCCGGCCGTCAACAAGCTGAACCTCGACATCCCCGACGGCGAGTTCATGGTCCTCGTCGGCCCGTCCGGTTCCGGCAAGTCCACCGCCCTGCGCATGCTCGCGGGCCTCGAGGACGTCGACCAGGGCGCCATCTACATCGGTGACACCGACGTCTCGCAGAAGCCGCCGAAGGACCGCGACATCGCGATGGTGTTCCAGAACTACGCGCTGTACCCGCACATGTCGGTCGGCGAGAACATGGGCTTCGCGCTGAAGCTCAAGGGCGTCTCCAAGGAGGAGCGCGACCGCAAGGTCCGCGAGGCCGCGAAGCTGCTCGACCTCGAGCGCTTCCTCGACCGCAAGCCCAAGGCCCTCTCCGGTGGCCAGCGCCAGCGCGTCGCCATGGGCCGCGCGATCGTCCGCGAGCCCTCCGTGTTCCTCATGGACGAGCCGCTGTCGAACCTCGACGCCAAGCTGCGCGTCGAGACCCGCGCCAACATCGCCGCGCTGCAGGCCCGCCTCGGCACGACGACGATCTACGTCACCCACGACCAGGTCGAGGCCATGACGATGGGTCACCGCGTCGCCCTGCTCAAGGACGGCATCCTGCAGCAGGTCGACACCCCGCGGAACCTCTACGACCGTCCGGGCAACGCCTTCGTCGCGGGCTTCATCGGCTCGCCCGCGATGAACCTGCGCACGGCCGACGTCACGGCGTCCGGCGCCCGCCTCGGCGGCGCCGACATCCCGCTCAACCCCGAGATCCTCGCGGCCGCCAAGAAGGCGAACCTGTCGAAGATCACGCTGGGCATCCGGCCCGAGGCCATGCACCCGGTCACGGCCGGCAGCCTCGACAAGGGCGGCATCGCGATGGAGACGACGCTCGTCGAGGAGCTCGGCGCCGACGCGTACGTCTACGGCTCGATCCAGGGTGACGACCCGCTGACCGACAAGCAGTTCGTCGTCCGCATCCAGGGTCTCAACACCCCGCGCATCGGCGAGACCGTCACGCTGGTCGTCGACAGCAACGCCGAGCACGCGTTCAACCCGGACACGGGCGAGCGTCTCGGTGGAGCCGCGTCGCTCTGACGGCTCCCACGCTCTGACGACACGGGGCGGTCACCTCACCCGGGTGGCCGCCCCGTTCGGCGTTCCCGAGGAGTGACGAGTCCCGCTCCTGCTCCCGCGCCGGCATACGACGACCGGGCCGCGGTGTTGGAGCCCCCATGATCATCGGACTCATCGGCGCAGGCCACATCGGCACCGCCGTCGCCCAGAACGCCCTCCGTGCCGGTCACCAGGTCGTGGTGAGCAACTCCCGCGGCCCCGAGACCCTCACCGACCTGGTCGCGTCACTCGGGGACGGCGCCCGCGCGGCCACCGCGTCCCAGGCCGCCGCGGCGGCCGACGTCGCCGTGGTGACGATCCCGTTCAAGGCGGTGCCCGACGTGCCGCTCGAGCCGCTGGCCGGCAAGGTCGTCATCGACACCAACAACTACTACTTCGAGCGCGACGGCCACTTCCCCGCGATCGACGACGGCACCGAGACGGTGAGCGGGACGCTGCAGGCCCACCTGCCGGGTTCGCGCGTGGTCAAGGCGTTCAACCAGATCCAGGCCCAGCAGCTCGCCGCCGGCGGCGCCGACACCTCGGGCCCGCGCGCCATCCCGATCGCGGGTGACAACGCGGACGCCAAGGCCACCGTCACCGAGCTGATCCGCTCGTTCGGGTTCGACGTCGTCGACACCGGCGACCTCGCCACCGGCGCGACGTTCGACCGCGACCAGCCGGCGTACGGCTTCGACGGCGACGCCGCCGCGCTCGAGGCGAAGATCGCCGAGGCCAAGCCGAACCCCTTCGCGGAGTAGCACACCGATCCTGCGAGATCTGGCGTCACCACGACGCCAGATCTCGCAACCCGTGGGGGTTGTACCACCCCTAGCGGGGTAGTGGGGGCGCCACCACCCCCCCTTAGCGCGCACGATCAGCGAAGACGGCCCGGGGTGATCGCGCCCTCCCGGAGGTCCTCGCGTTTCGTGGCGCGGGACAGCGCGTCCCAGTCGACGCCGGTGCGGGCGGCGAGCGCCGCGACCGCGGCCAGCGCGCCGACCCGGGCGTCGCGGATCGCGGGGTCCGGGTCCATGACCTGGACGTCGTCGACCATCGCCTGCACGGCGGCGGCGAGCGGCGCCCCGACCTCGACCAGTCGGGTCACACTCGCGTCGCGTCCCAGCGTGGACGCGGCGGATTCGTAGGCCCGCACGAGCTCCTGCTCGGTCGGCCGGGTGAGCGGGGTGCGGTCGAGGACGCTCGGTGCGGGGGTGTCCTTGATGAGCCGCCGGATGCGCTGCACGGCCTCGACGACCGCGTCGAGTTCGGCGCCACCCAGCAGCTTCTCGAGGTCGTCGAGCGTGGCTGCCGCCCGGGCCGGGACGCCGGCGAGCGGCAGGACCGCGTCGACCAGGTCGACGTTGTGCCCCTCGTCCAGCAACGACTGCTCGAAGCGGCGGGCGACGAACAGGCCCGCCGCCGACAGGGTCTCCTCGGGGACGGCCACACCCTGGTCACGGATCGTCGCGGCGGCGATGTCCAGTGCCACGGTCACCGAGACGCCGGCGAGCGCGGGGAAGGCCCGCAACGTCGCGACCAGCCCGAGCGCGGCGCGCCGCAGGGCGAACGGGTCGGACGAACCGGTCGGGTTGGCCCCCACCGCGAACAGCCCGGCCAGCAGGTCGGCGCGGTCGGCGATGGCGAGGATCGCGCCCGGAAGCGTCGTGGCGAGAGAATCATCCGACGAACGCGGGTGTTCCATCTCCTCGAGTGCGGTGGCGACCGCCTCGGTCTCCCCCGCGTTGCGTGCGTAGTAGCCGGCCATCGTCCCGGCCAGTGACGTCATCTCGACGACCATCTGCGAGGCGAGGTCGAACTTCGCCAGTTCCCCGGCGCGCCGGACGGTCGCGAGGTCGTCGGCGGACAGCTCGAGCGTCGACGCGACCGCCTCGGCGTCGGCCGCGATCCGCGCGGAGCGGTCGGCCACCGAGCCCAAGGTGTTCTCGAACGCCAGCTTGGCCAGGCCGGCCTTGAACTCCAGCGGCGTGACGTGCTTGTCGGCGCTCCAGAAGAACGAGGCGTCCTCGAACCGCGCGCGCACCACGGCAGCGTTGCCTGCTGCAACGGTGTCGATGTCGCAGACACCGTTGGCGAACGTCACGAAGTGCGCGAGCAGGCCGTTGCCCGAGGTCGCCCGCACCGGGAGGTACCGCTGGTGCTTGCGCATCACCGCGATGAGGATCTCGGGCGGCAGCTCGAGGTAGCGGTCCTCGAAGGTGCCGAGCACCGGCACCGGCAGCTCGACGAGGTCGACGATCTCCTCGACCACACCGCCGTCGAGGGCCTCGTCGATCCGGCCGCCCACCGACGCCGCGAGTGACCGCGCCGCCTCGAGGATCGACTGCCGGCGTTCGTCACGGTCGGCCACGACGTCGTGCTCGCGCAGGAAATCCACGTAGCCGTCGGCGGATCCGACCTCGACGACGGGTTCGGCGGCCAACCGTTGCACACGAGTCGTCGTGCCCGAGGTCAGCGCGGACGCCGTCACCGGGACGGGCGAGGAACCCAGGAACGCCAGCAGCCAGCGGATCGCGCGGGCGTAGGAGAGCTCGGGGTCGTTCCAGCGCATGTTGCGGTCGGCGCGCAGGTCGCGCACCAGCTGCGCGAGCAGCGGGGAGAGCACCTCGGCGGCGGGACGGCCGGGGACCTCCCGCACCACCGCCACGTGCTCGTTGCCGTCGACCGTGATCCGGGCGAGCGCGTCGATCTCGGTCTTCTGCTTGCCGGCGAAGCCGAGCACCGCCCGGGTGGGGTTGCCGTCGGCGTCGAACGCGGCGGAGACCTTCGGTCCGCGCACGGTTTCCGTGGCGTCGTCCTCGCGTGGCGCGACGCCCGCGACCAGCGCGATCAGGCGTCGGGGCGTGGCGTAGGTCGTGACCTCGCCGACCGGCAGCCGGGTCGCGGCGAGCCGCTCGCGCAGCGTGTCACCCAGCCACGCCTCGGCACGCGGGACCTCGTGCGCGGGCAGTTCCTCGACACCGACCTCGAACAGCAGGGTCTGCGGCGAGCTCGCGGGGTCGGGCAACGGGAGCGGCTCGGGGGCGGCGAGCGCCGGGGCACTGCCGAGCGGATACCCCAGTTCCTCGCGGCGTTCCACCCACAACTCGGCGACGGACTTCGACAGCCGTCGCATGGTGGCGAACGCACGGGCGCGCTCGGCCGTGGAGACCACGCCGCGGGAGTCGAGCACGTTGAACGCGTGCGAGCACTTGACGATGTTGTAGTAGGCGGGCAGCGGCAGCCGCGCCTCGATCATCTTCTCGGCCTCGCCGACGTGGAGCTCGTAGAGCTGCCGGTTGGTGTCGATGTCGGCGTCGTCGAGGTAGTAGCGGCTCATCTCGTACTCGGACTGACCGAACGCCTCGCCGTAGGTGATGCCCGGCGCGTACTGGATGTCCTTGAAGTGCGTGACGCCCTGCAGCGCCATGACGATCCGCTCGATGCCGTAGGTGAGCTCGACCGAGACCGGGTCGAGCGGCATGGTCGCGACCTGCTGGAAGTACGTGAACTGCGTGATCTCCATGCCGTCGAGCCAGACCTCCCAGCCCAGCCCCCACGCGGCGAGCGACGGGTGGGCCCAGTTGTCCTCGACGAACCGGACGTCGTGCGCGGCGAGGTCGATGCCGATCGCCTGCAGCGACTCGAGGTACAGCTCCTGCGGGTTGCCCGGGTCGGGCTTGAGCAGCACCTGGAACTGGGTGTGGGTCTGCAGCCGGTTCGGGTTCTCGCCGTACCGGCTGTCGTCGGGCCGGACGCTCGGCTCGACGTACGCCACCCGCCACGGCTCCGGACCGAGGGACCGCAGCAGCGTCGCCGGGTTCATGGTGCCGGCACCGACCTCGCTGTTGAACGGCTGCACGACGAGGGCGCCGCGGGAGGTCCAGAACTCGGTGAGCTTCTGCAGGACGTCTTGGAGAGTGAGCATTCTCGTCATCTGGTCGGCGGGTCGTGCGGGTCGGTCCCAGCGTATCCGGCGGGTCATGTCCGTTCTGTCGACCGTTGCCACACGGGCGTAACACGGCAGGCGCGAGGCTGACCGGGTGAACACGTCCGACGTCCACGCCATCACCGCGGACGACCTCGCCATCACTCGGCTGGGCGAGCGGACCGTCGACACGCCCCTGCGGGAGCTGATCGGCAGCCGGCGGGAGTCGATCCACTACGTCACCGAGACCGATCGGGTCCTCATCGACGACACCCTCGGCATGGCGAAGGGCCGCGACGTCGCCGCGGCCGATCTCCCCGCGCTGAACCCCGGCGGCCCCCGCGCGAAGCTGTTCTTCCAGCCGCAGGAGGTGACGGCCGCGATCGTGACGTGCGGCGGCCTCTGCCCCGGGTTGAACAACGTCATCCGCGGGCTGGTCCTGCAGCTCACGGAGAGCTACGGCGCCCGCCGGATCATCGGCTTCATGGGCGGCTACCAGGGGCTGACGGACGGCTCGAAGCCGGTCGAACTGACCCCGGACGACGTCCGGGACATCCACCACCGCGGCGGGACGGTGCTCGGGACGTCGCGGGGGATGCAGGACCCGGGGGCGATGGTCAACACGTTGGTCGCGCAGGGCGTCAACATGCTGTTCGTCATCGGCGGCGACGGATCGCTGCGCGGAGCGGCCTCGATCGCGGGTGAGGCGATCCGGCGGGGGCTCGACATCGCGGTGGTCGGCATCCCGAAGACGATCGACAACGACATCCCCTGGATCGACGGAAGCTTCGGCTTCCAGACCGCCTTCGCGCGCGCCGCGGAGTCGATCCGGGCCGCGCACGTCGAGGCGTCGTCCACGGCGGGCGGGGTGGGCCTGGTGAAGCTGATGGGCCGGCACTCGGGGTTCATCGCCTGCTACGCGACGCTCACGAACACCGACGTCGACTTCGTGCTGATCCCGGAGATCCGGCTCGACACGGACGCGTTCGTGGTGACGTTGCGGGAACGGGTCGAGGCGCGGGGGCACGCGGTGGTCGTCGTGGCCGAGGGTGTGGGGCAGGACCTGTTCGAGGCGCACGGGCAGACCGACGCGTCGGGCAACCACAAGCTGTCCGACATCGGCGCGCTGCTGCGGGAGCGGGTCACCGCCGAGTTCGCCCGGGCCGGGACGCCGCTGACGTTGCGCTACATGGACCCGGGCTACGCGATCCGCTCGGTGCCGGCCAACGCCTACGACGCCGTCTACTGCCTGCGGCTCGCCCAGGCCGCCGTGCACGCCGCGATGGCCGGGTTCACCTCGACGGTGGTGGGCCGCTGGCACGGCCGGTTCGTGCACCTGCCGATCGCGCTCGCCACCGGCAGCCGTAACACCGTCGACCCGCACGGGGATCTCTGGATGTCGGTGCTCGAGACGACCGGGCAGCCGCTCGCGTTCTGACCGCCAGGGCCGCCGGGCGCTACTCGCCGACGCGGCGGATGCGGGCGACCTCGGCGAGCGTCACGGCCGCCGCGACGCTCGCGTTGAGCGACTCGGTGGGGCCGGCCATCGGGATCGAGAGCAGCAGGTCGCACTTCTCCGAGACCAGCCGCGACAGCCCGTCGCCCTCGCTGCCGACGACGATGCACAGCGGGTCGTTCGCGAGCTCGAGCGCGTCGAGGTCGGTGCTGCCGCCGGCCGCGAGACC
>CAXUNA010000026.1:0-15640 GCA_964252095.1 uncultured Jatrophihabitans sp.
CGCCGCGGCCGGAGCGGTCGAGACGGCCACGCCGACGCCGTTCGGGATCGCCGTGGTGCCGAGCGGATCGGTGCCGACGAGCTCGCCGACCACCGTCTCGGCGGAACCGCCGAGCAGGATACCGATCCCGTTGCCCGCCACCTGGTCGTTCGGGCCGGCGGTGTCACCGGTGCCCCCGAGCTGGATCCCGATGCGCGGCACGTCAGGCGTGTCGCCCGTGCCGTGGTCGACCGCGCGCCCGTCGCCGACCGGACCGACGAGGTTGCCGCTGACCAACGTGGACATCGAGGCGGGCTGGGTCGCGTGGTCGGTGCCCGGGATGGTGGTCTTCCCGCCGTCGGTGCTGGTCGGCGACGACACCTGGTGACCACCCCGGCGGCACCGCACGAGAGCACGTTGCGCCCGGCGCCCGGCGTCCCGACGGTGGTCAGGCGCGCGCCGGCCACCACGACGTCGACCGTGCCGGCCGCGATGACGCAGTGACCGCCGGTGGCATCGGTGCCCACGAGGTTGCCGAGGACCTGCACCGAGCTGACCAACGTCCCGCTGACCTCGACCCCGAGGCTGGTCGCGCGGACGACGTTCCCGAGGCCGGTGCCGGCGCCCCCCACCACCGCCCCGACGACCCGCCCGGACACCGCGATGCCGTCGGTGGGCGAACCGCCGCCCGGGACGGTCGCGCCGTCGGGCAGCAGGCCGACGACGTTGCCGCTGATCCGGGTCCCGGTGACGGTGGTCGTGCGACCGGCGACGAACACCCCGAACGTCTGCGACTGCGGCTGTCCGATGCCACCACCGCCGCTGCGGAGGTCGATGACGTTGCCTGCCCCGGCCCCGAGTGGCGATGCCGCCCCGCCGATGACGGTCGAGGAGGCGTCGAGCACCACGATGCCGTCCGCG
Source organism: uncultured Jatrophihabitans sp. (assembly GCA_964252095.1). Lineage (GTDB taxonomy): Bacteria > Actinomycetota > Actinomycetes > Mycobacteriales > Jatrophihabitantaceae > CAXUNA01. The sequence continues at coordinate 901 of CAXUNA010000026.1, forward strand.
ACGGAGCCGCCGGAGACGCTGCCGTCACCGGCGGCGTCGACGCCGATCCAGTTGCCGAGGATCTGGGTGCCCGTCGCCGCGGCGCCGGTGACCCAGATGCCGACCGAGCTGGACACGATGGTGTTGCGGGCCGCAGGTGTGGTCCCGCCGATCACGTCGGCGGGGGAGTCGACGATCTTCACCGCGATGTCGGATGCCTCGGCGAAGTGCATGCCCCGCACCGTGTCGTGGCCGCCCTTCGCGTCCACCAGGAGTTCGGTCTCGTTGGCGCGGAAGTCCAGGTTCTGCACGACGTCCCGGGCGCCGGAGACCTCGAGCGTCGGCGTGCCGTCGGGCAGGGAGAAACCGCTGAGCCGCACGCGGTTCCCGAGCCGACCGCTCGTCACGGCGCCGTCGACCGTCACACCCGTCGCCGTGAGGGCGGGCAGCGCGGAAGCGGGCTGGATCAGCGCGTCCACCCCGGTCGGCAGGACGAAGGTGATGGTCTTCGCGTCACCGACGCTGCCGGCGTTCTCGGCCTGGATCGCCGCCCGCAGGGTGCACTCGGTGACATCCCGCCCGCCGATGGCCACCGTGCGTCCGGTGTCGCAGCCCTTGCCGCCGTCGTCGATCGCGGGCGCGTCGCCGGTCGAGTTCACCACCGGGGCCTTGGCGCCGGTGGTCAACGCGACGGTGACGGGTGCGGCGCTCACCGTCGTGCCGCTCGTCGAGGTGCCGGTCGCCGCGCCGGTGACGTTCGTCGTCCCCGGCTGGAGGACGCGCAGCGCGACCCGGAACGTGACCGGGTGCCCCGGCGCCACGTCGGCGGTGGCGGGCGCCGACGTCCCGACCGTCGCGATCCTCCCGTCGGCGACGGCGAGGGTCGGGGTGACGCCGTGCACCGAGCCGATGCCGTTGGCGTACACCGTCAGCAGCGCCGTGGCGGTGCCGGGCGCGGCCGGCTGCGTCGGGTCGAACGTCAGGGTGTCGATGGCCAGGTGGGCACCGATCGTGCGTGACGTCGACGCCTTCGTGCCCTTCGAGTCGGTGACGGTGAGGGTGACCGTCTCGTCGCCGTCCCGGGTGTAGGTGTGGCTGACCAGTCGGCCGTCACCGGTGGTGCCGTCGCCGAAATCCCAGTGCCAGGCGGTGATCGTGGCGCCGTCGGCCACGGCGTGCGACGGTGATCCGTCGAACGCGGCCTGGTTCGGGACCGACGTGGACGAGGCGGTGAACGCGGCCACCGGCGGGATGACCTGGGGGTGTGGCAGGTCCACCGAGTACACCGTCACGACGCTGTGGTCGGTGCTCTCCCGCACGAACTCCCGGTAGTGGTCGGTGTCGCCCGCCGACTGGTTCGTGATCGGGAAGAAGTGTAGGTCGCACGAGAACGACGACGGCCCCTGGTAGCTGCCGCCGATGTAGCCGAAACCGCCGACGAAGCCGGGGAACAGGTCCGGGCAGGTGTGCCGTGCCGCGAACGACCCGGACGAGTTCGACGGGGTGGCGGTCTCCGCGGACGTGGCCTCGAGTTGCTGCTCGCACGTCGGCGACGGAGGGGCCGTCGGGTCGGTCGGGCAGTCCGGGCCGGCGACCTGGTGCTCGTAGTGCACGTCCACGGCGGTCTCGGGATCGGTGGGATCGTCAGCCGTCGCGGTGCACGAGCCGCGCGGTGGCGCAGTGGACCCGTCGACGGTCGTGGTGACGGTGCACGGCACCGTGACGGGCGTGGGAGGTGGGGGATCAGCCTGGGCGGGCGGCGAGACGACTCCCACTCCCGCACCGACGAGAAGAAGCGCACCTACGGCGCGCACGACCGCGGACATGCCAAGCACCGCGGGAACCTAACACCGGGGAAAGTTCCTGGATGTCTTCGCTCTCTTCTCGAACCTCACGCGCACATTCACGCCCGTATTGGTGGGTCATGTCCCTTTTGGGATTCGCTTCAACCGAACACCAGGTACCTGGAACGTGGCACACGCCGGCCCGCCGCGCCTGAACTTGAGCCTTTGGTTGCTGGATCACCTGTGGCCGCGCGCGCGACAACCGCCGCCAGGGCAGCCGTCGGGACGAGCTATGCGGTCCCGAAAGGGCAAGAGGAGCGACGCGTGCCACTGGGCCGGACCATTGTGCGCCGGCGAGATGTCGACCAGTCCGGCCGGCGCTGCATACGCCGCTCGCCAGGAGTGCCAGAGTGCGGCGAGGATGTTCACCAAGCCGCCATGCTGTTCCCAGCACGGCGCTAGCTCCAGCTCGTACGTCGAGTTGAGCCACTTCACCCACGCGAGGAAATCGTTCCAGGACGAACCGAACGGAGCGTCGGCGGGCACCCACCTGGACGGCCGCTGGTGTGCTGCATCAAGCAGCTCGTCGACGGCAGTCATGCGACACCGTCCTTCGCGATGTCCACGAGTCGGGCACGGAACGGTGGCGTCGCAGTCGTCCATACCGTGCCGGTGTTTCGGTGTTGCTGCCTGACGGTCGAGGCCGCGATGGCCGACCTCTCACGTGGGCGCTGGTCGCCGCCGAACAGTGGCGTGTGGTCAATGGTCCCGCCCAGACGCTCGAGATCGCGGAGGTATTCGGCGTCGTCGAGACCCTGCAGCACGACCTTCCAGGTGGAGTTGTCGAGGATCGCCTGGGCGCCGTTTCGACCCCAGACGTCGACGAGTTGAGCTCGACTCTGCGCGGCCCACCGGATGGCGATTCCCCTACCCCCGGAATCGGACAACACCACCGGGAACGTGGGAACCCGTGCCGTGTTGACGAGTTCGTCGATCACGAAGCTGACGGGTGGCTCGAGTCGGCGGGTCGGAAAGGTCGGTGCGAGGTCCTGAGCGCGCGCGATCAGCTCAGAGATGAACAGCGTGGCGTAGGCAGAGCTGTTCGCCGCACGGTTCGCTGTCAGGACGTACAGCGCGCTGCCCGAGCGAAGAAAGCGCTCGACATCGAAGTCGCCGGCAGCCGTCGGAGCCGCGCAGTCGAGGATCGCTGGATCCGCGAACAGGTTCAAGGACAAGTTGAGCTGCTTGAACACGTCCCCCTCGGATCGGGAGCCGGTGACATGCCCGCCCAACAGCGTGGCCCAGCCGGGAGCGGCAGACGGGTGCGCTGCAAGGATCTGCGCCGGCTCCCGGTCTCGGGGGTCTGCGGCCCAGCGGACGACATCGGCCACGGACCGATGACCGAGTGCAGCTGCGTGCAGAAGACATTGCAGCACTTGGGCAGCAGAACCGGCAAAGAAGCGGGAGTTCGTGGCGTCGGAGTCGGTACCGTCGCCGACGAACGCATTGGCCCGACGGATGGCGACAGCCGGTTCCTCGCAGCCTGCAACCGGTGACCACCGCACCCGGTTCGCGACCCCGGCGGCATCAGCGGGCACGATCGTGTCAGGGTCGAACAGCCACACGTCTCGGTCGCCGATCAGGCCGCGGGTGAGATCGAGCAGGTCCAACTTCGTCGACGCGGCGACGACCGTTCCAGGCGCGTCCTCGACGAAGCGAGCGAGCAGACGTCGCGTCTTGCCCTGTCGCTGTGGAGCGATCACGCCGATTGCGTCCTCGTGCGATGCGCCGAACCAGGTCCGGCCGAGGATTCCGCTCTTACCGACGCGGGTCCCGACCTCGCGGAACTCGTACCTCCTCGCCGGCGTCCAGCCTGGCCGGGTGTGCTTCACACTCCGACGCAGCGCTGATCGCGACGCGACGGACAAGACCTGGGACACGGTTGCCAGACCCTGCGAATGGCGGTACCGGACCGAGCGCAGCGCGAGCAGCGAGCCGAACGCCGCTGCCAGCGCGAGGACCGCGAGCGGGATGAGCCACCACAGCGCAGCGATGACACGGTGGGTCGTGTCGCTCAGCTGGCCCGTGTTCATGCCGTGGACACCGCGCTCGGATGCCGGATGGCGACGATCTCACTCGACCACGACGCGACGGTCGACACCTTGACGACATCGCCGGTCTGCGGCGCGTGCACGAGGTATTGCGAGCCACCGACTGCGCCGATGTACATGCCCACGTGTCCGGGATGCTGCTCGGTGCCGTCCGCCCCGGGGATGAAGATCAGATCCCCGGGCGTCATCGCCGCCAGGGACCCGACGGGCGTCCCGACCCCGACCTGGAAGTAGGTGGTCCGTGGCAGGGCCAGTCCGCCGACTGCCCACGCGGCCAGCACGAGGCCGGAGCAGTCGTAGGTGTCGGGGCCCTCGGTGGCGTAGACGTAAGGCTTGCCGAGCTGGTGGAGCGCGAAGCCGACCACTGCAGCGAGCGTCGGGTCAGCGGGCAGCCGGTACCCGGCCGGAAGCCCGACACCGGTGACGGGGGAGCCGGTCGCGCTGCCGTCGTCGGCGCACGGCGCCGCAGTCGCTGTTCCACCGTGCCAGTACCGGGAGGTGAGATCGGTGCCGAGCTGCTGCCACTGCGCGTACTGATCTCGCAGGTCTCGACGGGGAATCTGCACCGTGGCGGCAGCCGCCGTCAGCGGAATGGTCTGCCAGTTCGGCACGCCGACGAGGCGCTGCAGGAACGCCTGAGTGGCAAGGGTCGGGTTGCTTGCCACCCGCGCGGTGTACACCGAGACCCGCTGCTGGAACAGCCCTTCCGAGTCGTGGTCGGTCTGAGCGAGGTAGTTGTGGAGCGTGGACTCGGTCATCGCCGTGGCGACGGCAACGACCGACGCGTACGGCGGGAGCTTGGTCTGCTGGGTCGTGGTCACGATGATCTGGGCGTTGGCGAGCTGCTCGGCGTTGAGCGTGACCGACCCGACCTGGGTACCCGGCCCGCCGGCCCCGCAGCCACCCGAAAGAGGTGCGGCATCTGCCGTGACGGCCAGGCCGATGACCGCCACGACGGGAACGATCGGCGCCAACACGGCGAGTGCGAGCAGCCGTTTCATCGCGTCGCCTCTGTCCGTTCCGTACGTAGGCGGTCGTCGGTGTCGAACAAGGGGGCCTCGAGGTGGTCGAGGCGGTAGGTCTGCACCTTGAAGCTGCGGTCGCCGACGCGCCAGAGAGCTCGGCCCTCGCGCTGACGCGCCCAGCCGGTGACCCAGTCGCGCTCGATGTCGTTGAGGCCGAGCAGCCCGCTCAGATCGCCGGAGACGACGGACGGGTCCATGCCGAACGCGACCTTGGTGTCGCAGAGGGACATCAGGTCCTTCGCGATCGCCACAGCCTGCGAGCCGGCATCGCCGACGCTCTTGAGGTCGGAGGGTTTGTGCGCCGCGAGCAGCTCGATCTTGCCGGCGTCGCGGGAGAGGCGCAGATCGGCGTCGAGTGATTGAACCGCGCCCAGGCCGAGTCGCATCTGACGCCACACCTCGTCGCGGACGACGATCGTGATCTCGCCCGGGCGCCGTAGGTCGGTCTGGGCGCGTGACCACGAGTTGAGACAGGCGAGCGCGGCGCCGACCGACTCGTCACCGAACGACAGCAGCCGTCGCAGCGACAGCGACTGGATCGGTGCGTTCCAGTCGACGTCGATGGTGGTGTGGTCGTCGAAGAGGTTGGCCAGCGAGCCGTGCACCATGGCGCCGAGCGCGTCGGCCACGCCGCGCGTGGCATCCAGCATGTCCTGCCGCGATTCATACCGGCACTCCCGTACGAGCTCGGTGCTGGGTTCACACAGGGCGTGCCAGACCTCGGGGATGGTCGCGACCCGCAGCCCAGCCGAGGACGACCCTGCCCCGGTCACCGATCGCAGCGCGGCCTGGAGCGCCGCCTCATCCGAGGGTGTCACGACGGAAAGCCGTACTCCGACCAGCGCGCGCAGCAGGATGAGCCAGCGTTGAGTGATGCTGCTCGCCCGTTCCTGCCGTTCTTCGTCGGTGAGCAGGTGCCACCGCGCGCCCAGCGGACCGAGGTCGAGTGGGTTGAGTCGCGCTGGTAGGCCGACGCCGAACTCGATCGGTTCGACCCCGAGCGCTCGACACAGTGCCGCGTACTCGTCCTTGATGTCTCCGGACACCAGCGTGCGGACGCCGAAGCGCATCGATCGGGTGATGATCGCCTTGATGAGTGTCGACTTGCCACGACCCGGCGCCCCCATGATCAGCAGGTTGGGGTTCGTTGCGAGCTTCGGTGAGCTCGTCACCCAGCCGGCCGGGTCGCAGTAGAAGCACCCACCGGACAGCAGGTCGGCTCCGATCGGGACGCCGGTGGCAGGTAGGCCGCTGGCGGCCACGAACGGGAAGATGCCCCCGACCTCGGCCGTGGACGCCAGGTAGGGCACCAGTGGCGGCAGGACCGGCGACCAGCCATGACCCGCCCGGCGTCGCCCGCGTCGGATGACCGGCGTGCTCACCGACGAGGACGTTCTCGGCTCGGGGTCGACGTCGGCCAGCTGAGCAGGCGCGGGAACAACGGCGCCGAAGTCCCGCGCGAGCCCGGCAAGCCGGCGGCCATGGGCGTGACGGCTGGTCACCGGTCGCTCCGACCGCGTAGCCCGACGGCGAGTGGCACGCAGGCTGCCACGAAAGCCGAGTCCTGACCCAGGTCAGCGCGGAGCGGGATGTAACCGCTGGCCCGTACGTCGGTCTCGAACCTCGCGGCGTGGTCCTCGGCATTCCATTCGGTGGGCACGGTCACCGCGGCGGCCGCCGCGACCCGGACGAGGCTGTGCCCATCCGCGACCTGCTGTTCGTGACGACTCGTCTCGTCCATCCGGCGGGTGTGCCGACGGTCGACGCGGAAGCCCTTCGATCGCTTGGCTTCGTCCGCGATCTCGATGGCCCATGAGGTGTTGGCGAGCTTGCGTCGTGATTGCTCCGGTCCGAGCGGTTCGTAGTGCAAGGTGAGGCAACGCCGTTCCCCTGCCTGGGACGGCGCGAGCACGCGGGCCAGAGCGCCGACCACGGTGGCGTGTTCCGGTAAGAGGATCGCGTACGCGACGCTGGTGTAGCCGTCGTGGTGGTAACGACGTGCAGACGGGCTCGGGGCCTCGACCGGGCCGGCGGCGGCGAGTGGAAGGTCCGTGCGGATGTCGCCACCTCGCCGAGCGATCTGCCGGGCGCGTTCGAACGCAGCACCTGCACCCGGGTTGTAGCCGGTGCGGATGGCTTCCGACAGCTGCTCGGTCGTCAGCCAGGTGACGTCGTTGACTCCGACGTCCCGCATGGACTGCTCGATTCCCTCGACGGTGCGGTACAGCACGCGCGCCCGTCCAGCGACCCCGCCGCCGGCGTCACGGGACCCGCGTCGTACCGCGGACTCGCTCACGGTCACGGCGACGAACAGTTCGTGCTCGACGGACGCGGTGATCATCGAGTCCTCGAGGACGACACCGACCTGTTCGATGAAGGCCGGCGCCCCTGGCCAGCGGTGATCGTGCACCCAAGCCTCTCGAGCCTCACCGTCCGAGGGCACGCTGCGAACGGTGATCGCAAGCCGGCTGACCTGCTCGCCGATGGCGGCGTGGGCGAACAGCGCACCGAGGTCACGCGCTGCTTGCGCCTGGTCGGTCGACGCCGCGGTCCCCAGTCCGGGGTGACGGACCCGGGCGACGGCGGTCCAGCCGTCGACATCCGGGTTCTGGACGACGCACACCGGCCGTTGGAACGGCCCGAACGGGGGCCCGTCGTGAAAGACCAGATGCGCGAGAACACCGGGCAGATCGGCGTCGATCGCAGGTTCACCGCTCACCGCCGCCGACCGGAACGACGTCCAGCCGGCCGAGCGGCCGACTCCGAAGAATGCGGCGTCGACGAGCCAGCGGAACAGCGGCCTGCCCCGGACGGGAACGACAACCAGAGCAGCCAGCGGAGCGCACGCCGCTCCACAGATCAGCATCGTCAGCCACCGCCCGCGTGCCATCGCGAGCAGCGGCGGAGCAACCAGGAGGCACAACAGCGCTGCCTGCTGCAGGGAGAGTCCGAGTACGGGCCCGAAGCGCTCACGGGTCCAGCCGCTGTACTGCGGGGGTGTGGTCCGGTCGGTCATCGCGCTGACTCCTGCTTCTTGTCGCCGGTCGCCGAAGGCGCGACTGTTGCGGGTGAAGGGGCCGTCATCGGCACCTGGCCGTGGCCGACGTGCACGGGCGGGCTCGGCGGTTTCGACGGAGCAGGTGGTCTCGTGTTCTGTCCGTCGGCCGGGCTGCCGCTTGCGGATGACGGGGCACGCCCTACCGATGCCGTGCCTGCTGACGCTGTACCTGCGGGTGACGACCCTCCCGCCGAGGAAGTCCTCGACACCACCGGTTGGGGTGCGGCGTGACTGCCGACGCCGGCGGTCGACAACACGTTGTCCGCGTGAGCGACCGTGCGCTGGCCGATGTCGTGCAGCTTCTGCGCGCCCATGACAGCCGCCATGGCGGCGGGGTGGGCCTTTCCCACCGCGGCACCGAACCGGCTGCTGGTCGCACCTTCGGCAGCGGCCGAGCTGCCACCCGCCGAGCCGGGAGATGTACCCGCGCCGCCCTTGGAACCGCCGGGTGCCGGGGGACGAGCCATCGACGAGCGCAGGGACTGCCCGGACGGGGTGCCGGGCTCGACGAAGGCCAGGAGCTTGAACAGGGTGAGGGGGCACAGCAGCGAGATCACCAACGTGAGGCCCCCGATCAGCAGGTTGCCCAGACCTTGGAGTGGCGTTCCGCCGCCTCCGGTTCCGGCCCCCGAGGAACTCGCGGCGATGTCGAAACCGATGCCGACGACCAGCGCGGTCGCCGGCTGGATCAGCAGGAGGGCTGTCGTCCAACGCAGGCCCTTCCAGAACCACGCCGAGGTCGACTCCGAGAGCAAGCCCGAGGCAAGAATCGGCATCGTGGCGGCCAGAACGAGCACGGCGGCGTCCCGCACCAAGGCCATGACCAGGTAGCCGACGGCGGCCGGGCCGACGCAGAGGATGCCGATCACCCCGAGTGCGACGGCCGACACCCCCTGGCTGTCACCGAGGATGCTGCTGTTGGTCTGGTTGATTCCGGACCAGGTGTCCACGTGGAGTGCGCTCTGCAGGATGGCCTTGGTCAGCGCAGTGCACGCCGTGATGGCAACTGTCAGCACGGCGTACCCGGCGGCGTTGACCAGGGCGTACTGCCCCACACCGGTGAGGAGTTTCAGGGCCCCTCTCCCTCGGGTGATCGCGCTGCGGGCGACCTGGATGAAAGCCAGGAGTACCGCCACGATTGCTGCGACCCAGACCACCGTGGGCAGCACGCCTCGTAGCGGCCCGTTGCCGGGGTCGACGTTCGGCGTGGCGAACCGGTCGATGATGTCGAACGCCGTCGTCAGCAGCTGGCCGCAGAAGTTCCAGATGGCCTTCATCGCCGCGTCGAACGCGCTCTGCGCGAGGTTGTCGATGATGGGGAAGGCGACGTCGTGTTCAGCGGGCACGGGTGAGCGGCCTCCATCCGACGCGTGCGGCGTCAGCTGTGCCCGGCCAGGCATTGGGTGGTTCGGCCGGCTGGGGACCGGCGCCGATGCGCCAGCCGTTCTCCGTCCAGACCATGCGGGCGCAGTCGGCTGCGCCGACTCGTGTGAGCTCGTCGTCGAGGGAGAGGTCGAACTCGCCGTTGACGCACGCGAGGACGAACCGCCCGTCGTCGAGCGTGCCTTTGACCTGGGCCTCTGACACCGAGTACGTGGCATCGACCCGGCTCGAGCCGCCAGGAATCCCCGCTGTCGCGAGCGTCTGTCGCGCGAACCGGTACGTCGACCAGGTCTCGACGTCGTCCGCGCCGGGCTCGGCGAACGCGGCGTACACGTTCTCGACCTGGGCGGGGTTCATCCCGGCCAGCGCCGCGGCGTCGATTGCCGCCAATTGCGCGATCGCTCCCGACGGGGTGCGTGCAAAGCCGGTGTCGACGCCCGCCGAGGACGAGTTCGCGCTGGGCAACTCGATCGCGGTCCCGGTCAGGTCTGGATCAAGCGGGTGGGGAAGTGCTGCGGCGGGGTCGAGTGTCGGCATGGCTGCCGCTGCTAGTGCATCCTGCTGTTGTCCGGACGCGTCGGGTGATACAGCGACCGGCCGCGCGTTGCCGGTTTTTGCGTCCGTGAGTCTTCGGTGGCCGCCCCGGGTTGCTGACCACGCGAGCCCAGCGGCGATGCAGAGCATCAGGGTGGCGGCGGCGATGACGACCCGGCTCGCCCGGGGACGGTGCCTCCCGTGCCGACGGCTCGCAGTCATGGCGGTGGTCATGCGAACGCAGCGAGCAGGCCGATCACCGCGCCGTACAGGACGACGGCGATCGCGTCGCCCATGAGGATCTGCACGCCGAGATGACTCGAGCGGTGGTTCGAGAAGACCTTGCCGCCGGCTATCGCTCCGACTCCGACGAAGGCGACGACCGCGATGACGGCGAGGACGCCCCACTTGACGATGCCGATCAGGAGGTTGGTCGGCGCCTGGGCGCCGGCCGGAGCCTGCGCCGGCGGGTTCGGAAGTGGGACGGCGGCCAAGTAGTGCGCGGTGGTCATGAGGACGGACATGTCAGCTCTCCTTCGGGAAGCGACGGAAGCGGGAGGGGTTGCGCCTCGCCATGGGCATCCGGGCGGCGACGGACTCGGGTGCCTGCGTGAGCAGGTGCGCCGCCGCCGTGACCGAGGCCGCCGGCAGCGGCTCGAGCGACCAACCGGCGAAGGCGGCGTTGTGGTCACGCGGCATCAGGTGCGCGTCGTCGAGCAGCTCGGACATCGACGGTGGGGTACGTGCCGACACCGAAGCCGGCACGCTGCACGCGTTCGCAAGCACGAGCCGAGGAGTGGTCTCGACCTCCGCGGAGGCCAGGGCGGCCGACCACCGAGCGTGGACGCCTGCGGTGAGTCGCAGCGAGGGCGCGGTCGGCAGGCCGACGAGTAGCGGCATTGTTCGCTTGGCGCGCGCACCGACCCACGCGAGCGGCCCGAACCGGACCTGGTTGAACCCGGGCCAGGCGTTCCACCCGACGTCGACGACGGTGAGGTCGAACGGTCCGTACTGACGCAGGAACTCGGCGTTCGCCCACTCCGGCAGGGACGGATAGCTGCGGGCGGGGAACGGCTGGCCGGCGCCGGCGAGTTGCCGCCCGATGACCTTGGCCCGACGCGTCGTGCTGATGACGGCGCCTGTCATGCCGGGTGGATCGGACCGCAGCCGAGCGGTCCAGACGTCCGCCAGCCCGGAACGGGCCGGGTCGGCGCCGTCGATCAGCAGCGTGGTGAGCCCGGCCGCCGCTCCGGCGTCGGCGAGGGCCAGGGCGAGGCCACTCGCCCCGGCGCCGGGGTGGCCACCGACCACGGGCACGAGCACACCGAGGCCGAAATCAGCGGGGTCGAAACACCGCGGCGTCGGATTGGCCGGAAAACGTTCGAGGGTCATGGTCACGCGGCATCACCGCCGAGACCCGGCAGTCCCCCCACAGTCCCCGACGGGTCATGACCAGGCAGCAATGAGCAACGAGCAGCAGCACGGTCTGACCCGAACGGGCCCGGTTCAGGATGGGCTGACGACGCAGTCCAACCCGCTGGCAGTGTGGGGGTCAGGGGTTCGAGTCCCCTCAGCTCCACCCGACGACAGGCCCCGGTTTCCGGGGCCTGTTCGCCTTTTCGGCACCATCAGCCGTCCTTCCGGTTCTCGGATTTGCATCCGACGCGCCCCCACCCGCTGTGCGGTGTCGGGGCAGGTCGTCGCCGAGGGGGAGCCTCGTCGTCCGACCAGCTCAGGGGAGATCCCGGTTCGTCGAGCACGCCGGCGCCGACGACGTCGCGGGCGATGTCGGCGATCTCGCGGTTGCCGTCCTCACTGGCGGAGCGCAGCAGCATGAACGCCTCGCTCTCGGCGACCAGGTGGGTTGCCATCAGCACACCTGTCGCCACACCGACGGCGCGGCTGTCCTGCAGTGCGCGAGTGAGGTTCACGGCGTTCTGCCGGGCGACAAACACTGTGCCACCAACGGTGGCATCAGCGCGGCGGTCCGGGCGTTGTCGTCGCACGACGTGGTCGATCGCGGGTGGAGGTCGGGGCCGGCGTGCCACGAACCGCCGGGTCGCCCGGGTCGTCCACGAGCTGCGTGAACAGCACGCGGCCGGCGCGGTGTCAGGTCCGCACCCGTGCTGCGCGGAACGGCAGCCATACCGCGAGTCCCATGATCGCCATCGCGAGCGGGAAGTGGATGACGGTGAGTGAGGAGTGGTCGCCGATCAGACCGCCGAGGTACGCCTCGAGGACGAGGGCCACGACGAACACGGCGGTCCCGACCAGCAGGTCCCGGCGGGAGCGCAGCCGCACCAGCAGGACGACGAACGCGATGATGCCCAGCCCGATCGCGACGTCGGCTCCGCGGGCGTGCCACTCGACCCACTTGTCGGTGTAGTCCTCGCCCTCGTGGACGAACAGTCCCGCCCAGACCGCCTGCAGCAGCACGACCACGGAGGCCAGACCGATCAGGACGGCGTAGAGGGTGCTGCGGCCGGTGTCGGTCGCAGGTGCGCGGTCGGTGCGGGTGGTGGTCACGTCGGACTCCTCGAACAGGGATGGGGCCGGCAGGCGTGGCGCCAGCCCATGCAATCCGTTCATGCCGTCGCTGACGAGCGATCGGACGCCGATCAGGACGATTCAGAGACCTTCGAGAGGTTGGGTTCCACCAGGTCGGCACCGCTGTCGCGATCCGGACGTGGGTCGTACCCGAGCCGCACGGTGAACACCGTCGATCCCGGGCCGCTGTCGACCTCGATCGTGCCGCCGTGCGCGGTCACGACGCCGTGCACGATCGCGAGGCCCAGGCCGGTGCTGCCGTGGGCCGACGAGCGCGACGCGTCCCCGCGGGTGAACCGGTCGAACAACGTGGCCCGGAGCTCGGGCGGGATCCCGGGGCCGTCGTCGGCGACGACCAGGGCCACGGTGCCGGCCGGGGTGTCGACCGCCACGGCGACCTCGACGGTCGTGCCGGCGGGCGTGTGCAGCCGGGCGTTGCTCAACAGGTTGACGACCACGCGGTGCAGCCGGTCCGCGTCGCCGTCGACCTCGACCGGGGCGTCCGGCAGATCGAGGCGCCACCGGTGGTCCGGCGCGAGCGCACGGGCGTCGACGACCGCCTCCACCACCACGCGGGTCAGGTCGGTGGGGACGAGCACGCCACGGTCGCCGTCGTCGAGACGGGCGAGGAGCAGCAGGTCGTCGACGAGTGCGGTCATCCGGCTCGTCGCCACGTCGATCCGGGCGAGCGTCACGGCGGCCGGCGGTGTCACCGCCGCCGGGTCGCGCTGCAGGGACTCGGAGTAGGCCCGGATGGTGGCGAGCGGGGTGCGGAACTCGTGGCTCGCGTCGGCGACGAACTGCCGCAACCGCTCCTCGGTGGCGTCACGGGCGCCGAGCGCCAGGCGGATGTGGTCGATCATGTGCTCGAAGGCGGTGCTGACCTGGTCGACCTCGGTGGTCGGGTGTTCGGGCGCGAGCCCCGACGGCAGCGGCGTCGCCGCGGTGGTCAGGGGCAGGCCGGCGACGTGACGGGCGACCTCGGCGACCCGCTGCAACGGTCGCATCGTGCGCCGCACCAGCAGCGCGACCACCGCGGCCGCGGCGGCGATCACCACCGCGAACACGACGGCCTCGGCGGCCGCCAGCTGGGCGAGCGTCGCGTCGTCGTCGTGCTCCGGCAGCCCGGTGACGAGCACGTCGCCGTCGCGTCCGGCCACGGCCTGCAACCGGTAGTCGCCGAGGCGGTCGAAGTCCACGCTGCGGAAGGCGCCGGGCCCGACCGGGAGTCTGGCGAGTGCCGTCACGTCCGCCGGGCTGAACGACGGCGTGACGTTGTGTCCCTCGGCGTCGACGACCGCCGACTGCGCGACGCGACCGCCGAGCAGCCGGACACCGAGGGTGCCGACGGACTGGCCCGGGACCGCGTTGTCGGCGTCGTCGTCGGACCCGCCCGGATCGACGCGGCCGTGTTCGAGACTGATCGAGAACCGGGCGCCGGCGCCGCCGAGCTGGGCGTCGAGTCGGCCGAACAGGAACGCCCGGAGCGAGAGCACGGTCGCCACGCCGATCACGGCGGTCGCGACGAGCATGACGACCACCAGCAGCAGCGTGATCCGGGCGCGGAGCGTGCCGCCGAGGCGCAGTCTCACGCTGTGGGCCGCAGGACGTACCCCACGCCGCGCACGGTGTGGATCATGGGTTCGCGACCGGCGTCGACCTTCTTGCGCAGGTAGCTGATGTAGAGCTCGACCACGTGGGCCTGCCCGCCGAAGTCGTACTTCCACACCCGGTCGAGTATCTGCGCCTTCGACAGCACGCGGCGGGGATTGCGCAGGAGGAACCGCAACAGCTCGAACTCGGTCGCGGTCAGGTCGATGCGGTCGCCGTCGCGTTCGACCTCGTGGGCGTCCTCGTCCATCGTCAGGTCGCCCACGCGCAACAGGTCGACGGCCGGCGCGATCCGGTGCGACCGGCGCAGCAGGCCGCGCAGCCGGGCGAGTACCTCCTCGAGGCTGAACGGCTTGGTGACGTAGTCGTCGCCGCCGGCCGTGATGCCGGCGATCCGGTCGTCGAGGCCGTCGCGGGCGGTGAGGAACAGGACGCTCACCTGGTCGTCCAGCCGGCGGAGGCGGCGCAGCACCTCGAACCCGTCGATGTCGGGGAGCATCACGTCGAGGACGACGGCGTCGGGTGCGAACGACCGCGCGGCGTCGACCGCGGCCAGACCGGTGTGGGCGGAGCGGACCGTCCAGCCCTCCGCCCGCAGCACGTTCGTGAGGATCTCGGCGAGGCCCTGCTCGTCGTCGACGACCAGCGCCCGGGCGGGGGTGCCGTCGGGACGCAGCGGCGGCGGGTGCCGCGTGGCCGGCGCCGGGG
>CAXUNA010000027.1:0-4689 GCA_964252095.1 uncultured Jatrophihabitans sp.
CCAGCGTCGCCCCGATGCGGGCCGGCGTGAGCAGCACACTCACCACCGCACCGAGGGCCGCGGTGAGCACCAGCACCGCCACCCCGAGCGCCACCAGCCCGGGAGGGAGCGGGGCGTCCGGCGGCACGGCGACGACGGGCTCGGCCAACGCCGGTTCCGGACGCGGGCGCGGGCGCCGCGGCGCGCTCACACCGTCACCGCCGCGAACAGATCGGTCGCGATGCCGTGGCCCCGGCGCGAGCGGTCGGCGAACCGGTAGTGCTCGACGGCGTCGAGCGGGAGCGCGATGCCGTTGGTCAGCGCGTAGAACGGCGGCACGACCCGTTCCTGGCTGGCGTGGGCCGCGAGCGCCGATGTCTTGGCGTCGAGATACCTGCCGGCGTCGATCCGGATGTCGACCTCGTCGTCGGCGACGACGTACGCCCAGTCCGAGACCGAGTCGGCCGGCCGCATGCCGATCGCGTCGAGACGTGAGCGGGCGTTCACCGCCGCGGCGTGACCCGCCTCGGCGCGTCGTCGTGGCAGGACGGTCTCCAGCACCACCGGCGCCGCGAGCCCGGCCGCGGTGGCGCGTTCGACCGCGGCGAGGGTCACGGTCCGGGCGGCGACGTGGTCGGGGTGGCCGTAGCCGCCGTCGGGCGGGTAGGTGACGACGACGTCCGGGCGGGCCCGCTCCAGCACGGCGCTCATGGCGGCGACGGCGTCCGCGAGCGCGGCGGACGAGTGCAGCACCCGGGAGAACGCGTTCGGGTGTTCGTTCGCGACGTCACCCGCCATCCCGGAGTCGCGGTACCGGCCGAGACCGCCGAGGAACTCGTGGTGCGGCCCGCCGAGCGCGGCGAGCGCCGCCCGCAGCTCCCAGACCCGGTAGCCGCCGAGCTGGTCCGAACGGTGCGCGCGGAGGCCTTCGAGTGCGGGGTCGGTGACCTCGCCCTCCTCGCCCAGCGTGCAGGTGACGACCGTGACCGCGACACCTGCCGCGAGCGACGAGGCGATGGTCGCGCCGGTGGTGATGCTCTCGTCGTCGGGGTGCGCGTGGACGAGCAGGAGCCGACGGCCGGCGTTCACGCGCGCGCGGAACCACCCGCGGCATCGCGCTTCGACAACCCGATCGGCGCCGCGTGCGACCCGACACTGCCCGCGCCCGCGCGGTCGAGACCGACGACCGCGGCGTCGCGCACGATGCCCGCGTAGTGGCACGCGGTGGTGTGGTCGGCCGCGGCCCCCTCACGGGGGATCAGCGCCGGGTCCTCGGTGGTGCAGAGCTGCTTCTGGTCCTCGGACAGCTCGGTGCGGAACTTCGGGCAGCGGGTGTGGAACACGCAGCCGCTCGGCGGCTTGATCGGGCTGGGGAGGTCGCCGGTGAGCAGGATCTTCTCCCGCTTGCCCTCGAGCCCGGGGTCCGGCACCGGCACGGCCGAGAGCAGCGCCTGCGTGTACGGGTGCATCGGCTCGGCGTAGAGGGTGTCGCGGTCGGCGAGCTCGACCATCCGGCCGAGGTACATCACCGCCACGCGGTCGGAGATGTGGCGGACCACCGAGAGGTCGTGGGCGATGAAGATGTAGGCGATGCCGTACTCGTTCTGCAGGTCCTCGAGCAGGTTGACGACCTGCGCCTGGATCGAGACGTCGAGCGCCGACACCGGCTCGTCGCAGACGATGAGCTTGGGCCGCAACGCGATCGCGCGGGCGATGCCGATGCGCTGGCGCTGGCCGCCGGAGAACTCGTGCGGGTACCGGTTGTAGTGCTCGGGGTTCAGCCCGACGCGCTCCATGAGGCCCTGCACGGTCGTGCGGATCCCGCCCTCGGGCTTCACGCCCTGGATGACGAACGGCGCCCCGATGATCGACCCGACCGGGTGACGCGGGTTGAGCGACCCGACCGGGTCCTGGAACACCATCTGCATCTCACGACGCATCCGGCGCAACCGGTTCGCTCCGGCGTGGGTGATGTCCTCGCCGTTGATCTGGATGGTGCCGCTGGTCGGTTCGAGCAACCGCAGCACCGTCCGGCCGGCCGTCGACTTGCCGCACCCGGACTCGCCGACGAGACCGAGCGTCTCGCGGGCGTCGAGGGAGAAGTTCAACCCGTCGACGGCACGCACCGGCGCGCTCTTGCGCTTGATGAGCGTCTGCGTGAACTGCGGGAAGTGCTTGCGCAGGTCGGTGACCTGCAGCAGCGGCGTCCCGGCCGACGCGGCCGGGCTCGTGGTCTTGCCGAGCCCGGTCTTCGCGGGCTGGTCTGCGGGGGCGCTCACGCGTGCGGTCCTCTCGTGGGGTCGACCGGCGTGGCGGCCGGCGCGTCCGGCTCCTCGGCGGGCGTCGCGGCGGGCGCCGGGTCGGCGGAGGCAGTCGCGGCGTGGGCGCCACCCGGTTCCGCGGTGACAGCCGGGTCCGACGTGGCGTCCGGGTCGGTGGTGGCACTCGGGTCCACGGGCGCCTCGACGTCGGCGGCGGGTCCGTCGACCGCGTCGAGCGGCACCTCCATGAGCTCGATGCGCTGTTCGTTGGTGAGGAAGCAGCGGGCGTGGTGGCCGACCTCGACCCGGTACAGCTCGGGGATGTGGGTCTTGCACTTGTCGCCGCCGACGACCTCGGGGAACGCGCAGCGCGGGTTGAACGCGCACCCGCTCGGCAGGTTGATCAGCGACGGCGGGTTGCCCGGGATCGGGTCGAGCCGGGTGGCCCGGCCGCGGTCGATGCGGGGCATCGACTTCAGCAGCCCCCACGTGTAGGGGTGGGCGGACTCGTAGAACACCTTGCGCGACGCACCGGTCTCGACCGGCTTGCCGCCGTACATGACCAGGACGTCGTCGGCGATCTCGGCGACGACGCCGAGGTCGTGGGTGATCATGACGATCGCGGAGTCGAACTCCCGCTGCAGGTCCTTCATCAGCTCGAGGATCTGCGCCTGCACCGTGACGTCGAGCGCGGTGGTGGGCTCGTCGGCGATGAGCAGCTTGGGGCTGTTGACCAGTGCCATCGCGATCATGACGCGCTGCCGCATGCCACCGGAGAACTCGTGCGGGTAGGCGTCGACCCGGCCGCGGGCGTTGGGGATGCCGACGCGCTCGAGCATCCCGATCGTGTGCTCGCGGGCCGTCTTCTTCGAGGTGCCCTTGTGGTGAGCCAGGTAGGCCTCGCTGATCTGGTTGCCCACGCTGTAGTACGGGTGCAGGGCCGACAGCGGGTCCTGGAAGATCATCGACATCATCGACCCGCGCCGCAGCCGCACCTCCTCCTCGGACGCGTTCAGCAGTTCGGTGCCGTCGAGCCAGACCTCACCGGTGATCTGCGCCCGGCTGCCCCGGTACAGGCCCATGACGGTGGACATGGTGACCGACTTGCCCGAGCCGGACTCGCCGACGATCGCGAGCGTCCGGCCGGCCTCGAGGGAGAACGAGACCCCGTCCACGGAGTGGACGAGGCCGTCCTCGGTCGGGAACGTCGTGTGCAGGTCGCGCACGTCGAGGAACGCGTGGGAGGTCGACGCGATCTCGACCTCGCTCACTGCGGGGCTACTCACCTGTGACACCTCTCGTCAGTACCGGACGCGGGGGTCGATGAACCCGTAGAGCACGTCGACCACCAGGTTGGCCACGATCACGAACGCCGCGGACAGCAACACGATGATCGAGGTCATCGGCAGGTCGAACTGCCGCGCGGCCAACACCGTCGCGTTGCCCACGCCCTGCAGGTTGAACACCGTCTCGGTGATCGGTGCGCCCGCGAGCAGGACGCCGAGGTCCAGGCCCGCGATCGTGACGATGGGGGTCAACGCCGCGCGGAACGTGTGCTTGAAGACGATACGTGGACGTTTCAGGCCCTTCGCCCGCGCGGTGCGCAGGTAGTCCTCGTTCATCGTCTCGAGCATGTAGGTCCGGGTGATCCGGACGTACGCCGCCGCGTAGACGAGCGCGAGGGTCGCGCAGGGCAGGATCATCCCCTTGGCGAATCCGCCGGGGTCCGTGAGTGGAGACGCGTACGCCGGCACGTCGAAGATCCCGAGTTGGAACACGAACACCTGGAACAACAGCAGTGAGATGAAGAACGTCGGGAACGAGTAGGCGACCAGGGCGCTCGCCACGATGGCGCGGTCGGCGAACTTGCCGCGCCGCAGGGCGGCGCCGATACCGAGCAGGACGCCGAAGACGATCCACAGGATGAACGCGCCGGCCGACAGCCAGATCGTCACCGGGATGCGGGGCTTGAGGTACGTCCAGATCAGGCTGTTGCGCAGCGGCGAGTAGCCGAGGCAGGGCGCGTCACACGTGACGATGAGGTCGGGACGCGCCTTCTGCAGGGCGGCGTTGTCCGGGAACTTGCGCTCGTGCACGAAGCCCCCGACGAACTGGCCGTACTGCTCCCACAGCGGCTTGTCCAGACCGAGGTAGCGGCGGTTGTTCTCGATGCCGGCGGCGGTGCAGGTCTTGCCGCACGTGAGCCGGGCGGGGTCGGTCGGGGTCGCGTAGAAGACCAGGAAGGTCACGAGGCTCATGACCACGAGCAACAGGACGGCGCCGATCAGGCGACGGATGACGTAGAAGAACATCGTGGTGGCCCGGGATCACCGGGCTGGCCCCTCTCTCGTGACGGTCGTGACGTCACAGGCGGGGGGGGGGGGGGGGCCCCCGGCCCCCCCCCCCCCCCCCCCCCGGGGGGGGCCCAACCCCCCGCCCCCCCGCCCCC
>CAXUNA010000027.1:4699-15033 GCA_964252095.1 uncultured Jatrophihabitans sp.
CCGCCCGGGGGCCCCCCCCCCCGGGGGGGGCGCCCCCCCCCGGGGGGGGGGGGGGCCGGGGGGGGGGCCCCCCCCCCCCCCCCCCTGGAGTGGTGCTTTACCGCGTCAGGACGCGGCGCCGATCACGCCGAGGTCGGGGTAACCGTTCGTCGAGGCGGACTCGACGTAGTTGGTGACCTTCGACCCGTGCAGGCGCGGGAACGCCGGGTTGTCGAGCGGGATGTACGCGACCTCCTTGGCCAGGGCCTCGTCCAGGTCACCCCACTGCGAGTTGCGGCTGGCGTCGTCGGACGTGTCGTACGCCTTGTCGATCGCCGAGTTCGTCGTGTCGCTCTGGTAGTAGCCGTAGTCCTGGCCGTTGGACTCGCTCGACAGGTTCACGCGGCTGTCGAACAGCGGCGGGATGACCGTCGAGGCGTTCGGCCAGTCAGCACCCCAGCCGGCCCAGGTCAGGTCGTACGACTTCGCGTTCTCCGGGCTCTGGATCACCGAGTAGTACGTGTCGGCGAGACCGTTCAGCGTGACGTTGAAGCCGGCCTTGTCGTAGGCCGCCTTCAGCGCGGACGCCTGCTTGTCGGAGGTCGGCGTACCACCGCTGTAGGTGAGGCGCAGCGGGTAGGGGATCTTGACGCCGGCCTGCTGGAGCAGGGCCTTGGCGGCGTCGGGGTCACCCGTGTCGGGAGCGTCGAACGCCTTGAACTCCTTGTAGCCACCGTTGGCACCGAGCGACGGCAGGATCAGGCCGTAGGCGGGCTTGGCGACCGACGTGCCACCCTCGGCGTCGATGTAGCCGCTGCGGTCGGTCGCGACCGCGATGGCCTGACGCACCAGCGGGTTGGTCACGGTCTTGAAGTTCGGCAGCAGGTAGTCGACGAACGGCGAGGCCGGCGAGGTGAACCGGTCCTTCTGCGCGGCGACGCGGGCGAGGTACGCCGGCGGCGCGACGCGGTCGGTGACCAGGGTCTGGTCGTCGCCCTCATCCTTGAGCAGGCGGTCGAACACCGTCTCGGTGGCGAGGCCCTCGAGGAAGGTGATCTTGTCCGGCAGCGCCTTGCGGATCGACGTGTCGTCGGTCTTCGGGTCGTAGTTCGGGTTGCGGACGAACGTGCCGCCCTTGCCGTCGGTCCAGGTGCCGTCGAGCATGTACGGGCCGTCGGAGAAGACCGCGAAGTTCGACTGCGCGGCCTTGTCCTGCGAGGCCTTCACCGGCGCGAACGCCGGCAGCGTGACGGTGTAGTTGAAGTCGGGGACCGACTTCTTCAGGTTGAACGTGATCGTCTGGCCCGAGCAGCTGACGGCCTTGTCGAAGTCGGCCTGGCCGACCTTCGTGTACGGGCCCTTGTAGGCGCTGGAACCGTCGGACGCGGTCGGGATGTCGAGGAACTGGATGGCGTAGTTCGGGCCACCGGTGATGACGTCGACCGCGAAGGTGCGGGACACGCCGTAGGCGACGTCGGCGCAGGTGACGGCGGAGCCGTCCTGCCACTTGACGCCGGTCTTCAGCGTGAAGGCCCAGGTCTTGTTGCCGTTGGACGACTTGCCGGTGTCGCTGGACAGGTCGGGGTGCAGCTCGTTGCTCTCCGGGCCGGCGCCGGTGCCGTACTGCACCAGCGTGCGGGTGAACAGCCGGGACTCGTTCGCGATGTCGCGACCGATGTAGACGCGCTGGGGGTCCCAGTGCTCCACGTTCCGGGTGCCGGTCGTGTAGAAGAGCGTTCCGCCGGTCTTGTCCGACGTGGCGCCGGAGCTGCCGTTGCCGCCCCCGCCGCCGCCCGACGAGCACGCCGCCAGCGCCGAGACGCCGACTCCAGCCGCAACGAGCGCGGTGACGAGGCGAGTCCTGTTTCTCACCATGCAACCTTTCCTGTTAATCGGGGGCCACTTGTGGCGGCCCATCAGAACGGGACGGGTGTCCCGCCGTGAGTCATCAGGGCGACGGGCTCATCGCGTCGACTTCGGGTCGAGGGCGTCGCGCAGGCCGTCGCCGAGCATGTTGAACGCCAGCACGACGAGGACGAGCGTGATGCCCGGGAGGAGGAAGTACGCCGGGTCGACGGTGTAGTAGCTCACCGAGTCGCTGAGGATGTTGCCGAGGCTCGGCGCCGGCGCCTGCAGGCCGACACCCAGGTAGGACAGCGACGCCTCGGCGCCGATGTTGAGCGGCAGCTGCAGCGACACGAACACGATGAGCGGCGCCCACAGGTTCGGCAGCAGTTCCTTCGCCCAGATGCGACGACGGGTGGCCCCGAGGCTCTGCGCGGCCTCGACGAACTCCCGGCTGCGCATCGTCAGCACCTGCCCGCGCACGATGCGGGCGAGGTACGGCCAGCCGAAGAAGCCCAGCACCAGGATGAGGTAGAGGGCGTCGGTCGCGGACCCGGACGGCACGCCGAGGTCGGTGATCTTGGTCTTCACGACCGAGGAGAGCGCCAGCAGCATCAGCAGCTGCGGGAACGACAGCACGATGTCCATGACCCGGCCGAGCCAGAAGTCCGTGGCGCCGCCCATGTATCCCGCGATGATGCCGACGATCATGCCGAGCACCGCGCTGATGACGATGGCCGAGGCCGAGATCATCAGCGAGTACCCGATGCCGAGCACGACGCGCGACAGGACGTCACGACCGGTCTGCGGTTCGACGCCGAACAGGTGGCTGAGCGACGCACCACCGAGGGCGCCCGTGGGCATCGAACCGAAGCCCTTGACCAGGTTCGAGTTGAACCCGTAGGGATCCAGCACCCCCGCCGCACGCAGGATCGGCGACAGCACGGCCACGACGGTGAAGACCACCACGAGGATGACGGCCGTGAAAGCGACCTTGTCGCGCCGCAGGCGGGTCCACGCGAGCTGTGTCGGCGAACGGCCGGCGAACTTGCCGCCGTCGTTGGTGTCCTCCGAGGCCTCGATCTCGGCGGCCGAGGCCTCTTCCTGCGCGTCGATGGACGCGAGCGGCATGTTCACGCTGCCGCGTCGCCTTCGCCGGGAGCACCGTGGCCGGACGTCAGCCCTCCGCCGCCGGATTGCGGAACCCTGGCAACGCCGGGTCGCGCGGTCTCGCAGCGGTCGGTGAACGGTGACATCAGCGCGGCTACTCCTTCTCGGACGGTGGGTACGACACGGGAGCGTGGGGAGGGCTCGGGTGGTCTCGGGCGGGCTCGACGGCCTGCCTGCTGACTGCGGAAGAGGTTATGCCTCGGGTGTGAGAGCGCGTCCACCCGGCACACTTCGTATCCCTATCGTGACCGTTTCGTCACGACCTGAAGGAATGCCGTTGTGTCCGGATTCATGCGGGTTTCTGGGAGTCTAGGGCGTCGTTCTCCAGGTCCCGCACGAGATTGTCCAACGTCCGGGCGAGACGTCCGAGGACCCGCCAACGGGGGTTCAGGAGGCTGCCGCGGCGCTCGAGCGTGATCACGGTGCCCGCCGCGGTGGCGGCGAGCAGCGCCCGGACCCCGGTCCCGACCGGTTCCTCGCGGTCGCCGACGGGGATGCCGCGGGCCGCCAGCGCGGCACGCACGCGACGCGGTTCGACCGCTGGTCCCACGAGGTCGTTCGTGCGCAGCACGCCGTGTCGCGGGAACGGGGCGAACCCCGGACCGCGGTCGCGGCGGACCGGCCGGGTCCGGTCGGGTCGTCGTGCGGGGGTCACGCGAGGGGGGTGGCCGTCCACGCGTCGGTGCGGTCGGCGAGGAAGCCGAACCGTTCGCGGGCCGCGGTGACCACCGCCGGGTCGACGTCGACGAGCAGCGTGGTCTCGACGTCGCGGGCCTCGGCGAGGCGGGTACCCACCGGGTCGACGACCACGCTGGCCCCGCCGTACCCGACGTCGCGCTTCGCGCCGGGTGCGGTGCCGACGCGGTTCACCCCGACGACATATGCCATGTTCTCGATCGCGCGCGCCCGCAGCAGCGCCCGCCACGGCTCCTGCCGGACGGCCGGCCAGTTCGCGGGGACGACGTAGACGTCGGTCCGGTCGGCGAGGGCGTGGAACACGTCGGGGAAACGCAGGTCGTAGCAGATGAAGACGGACACCCGCACGCCCTCGACGTCGACGGTGAGCGTCCGCTCGCCCGCGCGGTAGAACTCGTGCTCGCGGCCGTAACTGAACGGGTGGATCTTGGCGTAGCGGTGCAGTTGTCCGTCCGGGCCGGCGAGCACCGCGACGTTGGCGGGCTTGTCGTGGTCGCCGTGCGTCTGCGCGATCGATCCGAGCACCCAGCAACGGTTGCTGCCGGCCTGCTCCCGCAGCCAGGACTCGGTGAAGCCGTCCTCGGGTTCGGCGATCCGCTCGGGTGCCATGGAGAACCCGGTCGCGAACATCTCGGACAGGACGACCAGACGCGCCCCCGCGGCGGCCGCCTGGGCCACCGGTGTCGCGAGCGCGGTGGTCGTCGCCTTCGCGTCCTCCCAGACGATGTCGTGCTGGACCGCTGCGACCTTCATGACCCGCCCCTCACGAAGATGTCCGCCAACCGTCGTCGTGCCTCGCGCAGGACCTCGGGGCGTTTGCAGAACGCGAAGCGCACGAACCGGTCCCCCGCGTCGCTGTCGTAGAAGACGGACGACGGGATCGCCACCACCCCCGCCCGTTGCGGGAGTTCACGGCAGAACTGCACGCCGTCGCGCCCGACGTCGACCGTGGCGAAGTACGTCGCCTGCGGGATCCTGACGTCGGGGAGGCCGTCGCAGAACAGGTCGCGTCGTTGGCGCAGATCCGTTGCTGCAGCGACGAATTCCTCGTCGGACGTGGTGTCGAGCGCGCGGGCGACAGCCGGTTGGAACGGCCCGCCGTTGACGTAGGTGAGGAACTGCTTGACCCCGCGGGTGGCGGTGACGAGCCGCGCGGGTCCCGTGGCCCAGCCGATCTTCCAGCCGGTGACGCTGAACGTCTTGCCCGCACTGCCGATCGTCAGCGTGCGCTCGGCCATGCCGGGCAGCGTGGCGATCGGGCGGTGCCGGCCGTCGAACACCAGGTGTTCGTAGACCTCGTCGCTGATCACGACCAGATCGTTGGCTTGTGCAACGTCGGCGACCTGCTGCAGCTCGGCGTCGTCGAGGACCGTTCCCGTCGGGTTGTGCGGGGTGTTGAGCAGGATGACCCGGGTCCGGTCCGTGACCGCGGCGCGCAGCTCGTCGGGGTCGAAGGTCCAGTGCGTGGGAGCGCCCGCCGCCGCGGGTTGCGGGCGCAGCGTCACGACCCGCCGGGTGCACCCCGCGAGCGTGACGGTGGCGGCGTAGGAGTCGTAGTACGGCTCGAAGACCACGACCTCGTCGCCGGGGACGGTCAGCCCGAGCACCGCCGCGGCGATGGCCTCGGTGGCGCCGGCCGTCACCAGCACGTCGGTGGCGGGGTCGAGCTCGAGGCCGTAGTACCGCCGCTGGTGCGCGGACACCGCCTCGCGCAACGCGGGGATCCCCGGCCCGGGCGGGTACTGGTTGTGCTCGCCGGAGCGGATCGCCGCCACCGCGTCCTCCAGCAGGCTGGTCGGCCCGTCGGTGTCGGGGAACCCCTGCCCGAGGTTGATGCTGCCCGTCGCCACCGCGAGCGCCGACATCTCCGCGAAGATCGTCGTCCCGACGTCCAACCGCACCCGCCGACCCTAACCCTCCCTGCCCGAACCCTGCGCCCGCGGTTGTGGTTCGTAGCGTCGACAACCGTCGCGTTCAGAGACGCTCCGAACCACAGTCGCGCCGTCGAACACGTGTGCGACGGTTGTCCACAGCGGAACGACTCGTCCGCACGGAGGGCGATTCCGGCACGAAGCTGGGCCGGTGACACGTGCGCTCCCGTCGCTCCCCCACCAACTCGGCGTCTTCACGACCGAGCAGGCCCTCGCCGCGGGCTGGACGGAGGCGGCGCTGCGCAACGCGGTGCGTGCGCGTCGGGCCGACCGGTTGTGGCGGGGCGTCTACGCAGCGCCGGTCGGCGACGGCCCCGCCGGGAGGGATCGGCGGATCGCGCAGCAGACGGTCGCCGCCGCGCTCACGAACCCCGGCTCGCTCGCCAGTCATCTCGGGGCGGCGGCGGTCAGTGGGTTCAGGTGGTGGGCGCCGGCTCCGAGACCCTGCCTGACCGTGTACGACGGTGCGGTCTCCGCCGTACCGGGCGTCCACGTCCACCGCGGCGAGGTGTCACCCGTCGACCGGTGGCGCGGCGGCGCGGTCGGGTTGACGTCACCGGCGCGGACCTCCGTCGACGTCGCTCGGGAGCACGGCGTCGAAGCGGGTGTCGTGGTCGGCGACGCTGCCCTGCAGTCCGGACGGGTCACGATCGACGACCTGCGGCGCGCCACTCGGGACGCAACCGGACGCCCCGGCGTGGGCTCCGCACGACTCGCCGTCCCGCTGCTCGACGGGCGCGCCGAGAGTGTGCTGGAGTCCCGGAGCCGCTACCGGATGCACGGCGCGGGCGTTCCGGCACCGTGGACCCAGGTGGACATCCTGACCCTCGGCGGCCGGTGGCTCGCCCGGGTGGACTTCTACTGGAACGAGTTCGGCGTCGTCGGTGAGTGCGACGGCAACGTCAAGTACGAGGGCAGGGACGACGTGACCGCCGAGAAGGGGCGGGAGGACGGCCTGCGCGGCGTGGGTCTCGAGGTCGTCCGCTGGGGGTGGCGTGGCCTGGAACCGTTCGAGCCGACGGCGCGCAAGATCTGGCGCGCGGTCGACCGCGGAGCGAGCCGCTCGGGCCCGCGTCGCTGGATCGCCGTGCCCCACGGGTGTGGTTCGTAGCGTCCCATCTCGCGACGATCAGAGACGCTACGAACCACATCCGCGGGCGCGGGGCGGGGTCAGGCCTTGAGCGCGGCGCGGGCGCGGCCGCGGTTCTTCTCGCGGTCCTGGCTGGAGAGGGCCACCTTGCGGATGCGGACCTGGTCGGGCGTGACCTCGACGCACTCGTCCTCGCGGCAGAACTCGAGGCACTGCTCGAGCGACAGCGAGCGGTGCGGGATGAGCGGCACCAGCACGTCCGAGGAGGAGGCCCGCACGTTGGTGAGCTTCTTCTCCTTGGTGGGGTTGACGTCCATGTCGTCGGCGCGCGAGTTCTCGCCGACGATCATGCCCTCGTACACCTCGGTGCCGGGGCCGACGAACATCGTGCCGCGCTCCTGCAGGTTCGCGAGCGCGTAGCCGGTGGTCGGGCCCTTGCGGTCGGCGACCAGCGAGCCCGACGAACGGGTGCGCAGCTCCCCGTGCCACGGCGCGTAGCCCTCGTGGATGTGGTGCAGCAGCCCGGTGCCGCGGGTCTCGGTGAGGAACTCGGTCCGGAAGCCGATCAGGCCGCGCGCCGGGACGATGTACTCCATCCGGATCCACCCGGTGCCGTGGTCGGTCATCCCCTCGAGCCGGCCCTTGCGCAGCGCCAGCAGCTGGATGAGCACGCCCTGGTACTCCGACGGCGCGTCGATCGTCATCCGCTCCATCGGCTCGTGGACCTTGCCGTCGACGAGCTTGGTGACGACCTGCGGCTTGCCGACCGTCAGCTCGAACCCCTCGCGCTTCATCAGCTCGACGAGGATCGCCAGCTGCAGCTCGCCGCGGCCCTGGACCTCCCAGGTGTCGGGACGCTCGGTGTTCTCCACCCGGATCGAGACGTTGCCGATGAGCTCGGCGTCGAGCCGGTTCTTCACCTGGCGCGCGGTGAGCTTCTTGCCGCTCTGCCCCGCGAGCGGCGAGGTGTTGATGCCGACGGTCATCGAGATCGACGGCTCGTCGATCGTGATGACCGGCAGCGGCACGGGGTTCTCGACGTCGGCGAGGGTCTCGCCGATCGTGATGTCGGGGATGCCCGCGATGGCGATGATGTCGCCCGGGCCGGCGGACTCGGCCGGGACCCGCTCCAGCGCGTGCGTCACGAGCAGCTCGGTGATCTTGACCCGCTCGATGGTGCCGTCGGCGCGGCACCACGCGGCCTGCTGGCCCTTGTGGATCGTGCCGTTGTGGACGCGGCACAGCGCGAGCCGGCCGAGGTACGGCGAGGAGTCGAGGTTGGTGACGTGCGCCTGCAGCGGCGCGCCCTCGATGTAGGTCGGCGCGGGGATGGCGGTCATGATCGTCTCGAACAGCGGCTCGAGGTCGGGCGAATCGGGGATGCCGCCGTCGGCCGGGCGGGTCAGCGACGCCTTGCCGTTCTTGGCCGACGCGTAGACGATCGGGAACTCGATCTGGTGCTCGTCGGCGTCGAGGTCGAGGAACAGCTCGTACGCCTCGTCGACGACCTCACCGATGCGGGCGTCGGGGCGGTCGGTCTTGTTGATGACGAGGATGACCGGCAGCTTCGCCTCGAGCGCCTTGCGGAGCACGAACCGGGTCTGCGGCAGCGGGCCCTCGGAGGCGTCGACGAGCAGCACCACGCCGTCGACCATCGACAGCCCGCGCTCGACCTCGCCACCGAAGTCCGCGTGGCCCGGGGTGTCGATGATGTTGACCGTCACCGTCTCGCCCGAGGCCATCTTGTGCTCGACGGCGGTGTTCTTCGCGAGGATGGTGATGCCCTTCTCGCGCTCGAGGTCCATCGAGTCCATGACGCGCTCGTCGACGTCGCCGGACTCGGCCTGGTGCGCGGTGAACGCACCGGACTGCCAGAGCATGGCGTCGACGAGGGTGGTCTTGCCGTGGTCGACGTGGGCGACGATCGCGACGTTGCGCAGGTCGTCGCGCGTGACGGTCACAGGTGAGGACATGGGAGTTCGGGACTGCCTTCCGGGGTTGCGGTGCGGCACCGGTCGATCGGGCCGGGTTGCCGGTGAACGGTCAGGCGAGTGCCGGACCGGTGGTGGTCGAGGGGTGTGGGCGCCGGGCGCCCGAGGCGGCCGAGCCGCGGCCGGACGCGCCCAGGGCCAACCAGCCCCAGACGACGAGCAGCACGGCGGCGCCGGCCAGGGAGGTGATGGCCGCCGTGGGGTTCCACTGCGACGGGAGCGGCAGGATGAGGTCGGGGGTCGAGGGGTCGTAGACGACATCGTGCGAGCTGTTCTGCGACCACCCTGTCGCGCCGGTGATCGGGCCGATCACCAGGTTGCCGCCGGTCGAGGTGAACGTGCCGGTGGCGAGGCAGACGCTGCCGCCGCAGCTGCGGTTGTCCACGACGAACCGGCCGGGGATGCCCGGAACCTGCCGGTGCGCGTGCACGGTCCAGGTGGTGACGC
Source organism: uncultured Jatrophihabitans sp. (assembly GCA_964252095.1). Taxonomy (GTDB): domain Bacteria; phylum Actinomycetota; class Actinomycetes; order Mycobacteriales; family Jatrophihabitantaceae; genus CAXUNA01. The sequence goes on from CAXUNA010000027.1 coordinate 13,849, forward strand.
CGAGCACGATCCCCGTGACGCCCAGCACCGGGAGCACGATCCAGAACACCAGCGCGACCAACCGGGTGAGTCCGGAGGGGTCGGCCGGGCCGCCGGTGGTCGCCCGGGGTGCGGGCGCGGCGAACGAGGACACGACCTCCAGGGTACCGGGGCGAGAGGGACCCGGCGCCCCGCGCGGACCGGGCGTCCGTCATACCCTCGACGGCGTGACCGACCGGCCGAGCGAGGTGAGCGCCGACGTCATGCGTACGGTGCTCGGGCACTTCCTGTCCGGCGTCACCGTCGTGACCTCCACCGCGGCGGACGGTGAGCCGCTCGGCTTCACCTGTCAGTCGTTCTCGTCGCTCTCGCTGGAGCCCCCGCTGATCGCCATCTTCCCGGCGCGGACCTCGAGCACCTGGCCGCGCATCCGCGAGACCGGCCGGTTCTGCGTCAACGTCCTCTCGCAGGGGCAGGCCGAGCTCTCCGGCCGGTTCGCGGGCCACGGCGACCGGTTCGCGGGCGTGTCGTGGTCGCCGTCCCCGCTCGGCTCACCGATGCTCGCGGACGTCGTCGCCTGGATCGACTGCACGCTGTGGCGCGAGTACGACGGCGGCGACCACACGATCGTGGCGGGCCACGTCGAGCACCTCGGCGCCGTCAGCGAGATCGCGCCGCTCGCGTTCCACCGCGGCGGCTACGCCCAGCTGCCGCTGTAGCCCGGCCGCGGCCTCAGCCGAAGCAGCGGCCCTCGCCGCGGTAGGTCGGCACGACCTCGACGACGGCCGGGCCGTCCGGGGTGTCGTCGACCAGCTGCACGGACTCGAAGCGTTCGCACACCTCGCCCGCCTTGGCGGCGCGGAACCACACGGCGTCACCGACGTGCAGGGCGCCCGCCCCGCGCAGCGGCGTCTGCACCTCCCCCGTCGCCTCGGTCCGGATCAGCCCGAGGCCGCGCGGCCACACCGGCGTGGGCACCCGGCTGCTGCCGGGCGGGCCCGAGGCCACGTACCCGCCGTAGGCCGCGGTGACCAGACCCGGCGCCGGTCGGCGCACCACCGGCAGCGCGAAGAACAGCGACGGGTCCGGCCGGAAGCTGCGGTAGCCGTCGAACAGCGTGGGCACGTAGAGCCCCGACCCGGCGGTGACCTCGGTGACGACCGGATCGGCCGCGCTCGCCGCCACCGACCCGCTGCCCCCGGAGTT
>CAXUNA010000027.1:15088-15391 GCA_964252095.1 uncultured Jatrophihabitans sp.
GGGCGCGACGTGCGGGGGGGGCCGCAGCGGTGAGCGGCGGACGCCCAGGTGGATCCGCCCCAGCCGCAGCGACGCGTCGACGTCGAGGCACACCGACGTCCCCGCCGGCACGTGGTCGAGCTGCGCGAGGTCGTCGACCATCACCGTGACCGGTGCACCCTGCAACGACGTCAACCCGGCCCGGTCGACGGTGGGGTAGCCGAGCAGGACGTCGTCGAACCCCTGGTCGGCGAGCCACCGCGCCTCCCGCGGGGAGTAGCCCATCACGCCGTGGACGCCGTCGCGCGCGAGGACGTCCTCGAG
>CAXUNA010000027.1:15401-15617 GCA_964252095.1 uncultured Jatrophihabitans sp.
GGAGTTGACCAGCTCGAGCGGCCCGACCTCGGCCTCGACCGCCCGGACCACCGCCGCCCGCCGGATGGCGAGATCGCGCAGCGAGAGCTTCTTGACCAGCCGCACCGCGGGCGAGGTGTCCGGCAGGCCCGCGACCTGCGCCTCGTAGAACATCACGCCCCGCACCCGGAACCCCCGCGCCGCAACCCGCCCCGCGAGCGTCGCGACCTGCTCGGG
>CAXUNA010000028.1:0-12098 GCA_964252095.1 uncultured Jatrophihabitans sp.
CCTCGCAGTTCAGCGGCCCGGTGACGATGGTGCCGGGCATCCCCGCGCTGGTCGCCCACGTCGGGCTGCGCGGCAGCGCCGAGATCGCCGTCGACCCGTCGGTGCCGGGCGCGGGCCGGTTCGGGTCCCCGCTGTCCCCGGACGCCGCCATCTGGGCCGCGGGCGTCGGCACCGCGCGTTGGGTGGTGTCCACCCCGGTCAGCGCGACCCTCGACTGCTTCGACGCCACCGGGCAGCTCGTCGGCCGGATGGCGGTCGGGGACACCGGCCGAGGGGTGCGGGGTCCGGTCGTGACCACGGCGCGGGCGGTGTACGCCGCGACCGTCGACGGCAGGCTCGCCCGCGGTGGCCACGCGAGTTGTGGTCGCGATCCACACGCTTGGCCGGACTCCCCACGGGGAGACTCACCGGGTGGGAACTGAGCGCGTCGAGTTCGTCGACTCCGAGGCGACCGGCGCGGGGGACGAGGACGTCCTCAGCGTCGGTGGCCCCGACGGCGACGGCGGGGGGCGCCCCGGCCGGTGGGGTCTCGCCGTCATCGGGCTCGTGGTCGTCGCGTTGCTCGGTGCCCTGCTCGTCGGGCGGCTCGCCGTCGACGGCCCCGTCGCTCCGACCGTCACCGCCACGCCCTCGCGCCCGTTCATCGGCCGCCCCAGCGAGCCGGTCACGACACCGAAGGTGGGCCTGGTCGGACTGCCCCAGGGGATCTCCGAACCGCGCGAGCTGGTGACCAACCAGGTCGGGGACGTCGTCTGGATGCTCGACCGGGGCTCGGGGGTGGTCCGGATCGAGAACGGGGTCGTCACCGCGGAGCAGGACCTGGAGTCGCAGGCGACGGCGATCGCGGTGAACCCCAGCGGGACCCGGCTGTACGTGGCGACCGGAGCGCGGCGCCCGTCGATCCAGGAGCTCGACGCGAACTCGCTGGTCCCCGGGGTGTCCCGCCCGCTCACCGCCGGCAGCGTCTCGTCGATGGTGGTGACGATCGACGCGGTCTGGGCCGCGAGCGGGTCGTCGCTGTTCCGCCTCGACGTCCTGAGCCTCCAACCGCTGTCGACCCTCGTGATGCCGGGGGTCGTCATCACCGAGCACCTGCGGGTCGGCAGCGAGCAGACGTCGGACGCCCAGGTGGTGACCGGGCTGGTCACGGGCACGGGACCCGGGGGCACCACGACCTCACGGTTCCTGCGGGTCGACACCCTGACCCAGCTGGTCTCGTTCGGGAACCCGATCCCGCACGTCGTGGACATGGCCACGGCGCAGTTCCTCACCTGGGTGACGTTCGCCGCCACCGCGGGCGGCGCGCAGACCACCGACGGCTACGCGAGCGTGGTCGACCGGAGCCCGTCGGCGCAGGCCACGCCCGCGCTCGCCCCGGGGACCCGGATCTACGACGGCGGGGGCGGCTTCGCCGCGTTCCTGTCGGTCGCGCCGCGGTCGTCGGTGCTGCAGTGTCACGACGACGGCGGGTTCGCGACCGGCGAGGTCGACGTGGCACCGGCGTTGCCGGACGCGATCATCACGGGGGAGGTGGCGCGCACGGACACCGCGTTCTACGTCATCACCGACCGCGGGCTGGTCCGGCAGGGCGCGGGCGCCTGCCGCTGAGCGGCGCTCTCTACGATCAGGTCCCGTGCAGGTGCTCCGGGTCCAGGGTGGCGCGCGGCTGACGGGCAGCGTTCCCGTGGTCGGCGCGAAGAACAGCGTGTTGAAGCTGATGGCGGCGAGCCTGCTGGCGCCCGGCACCACCACGCTGCACAACCTGCCGGCGATCTCCGACGTCGGGATCATGAACCAGCTGCTCGAGCGGCTGGGCTGCACCGTGACCGAGTCCCGTGGCGACGACGGCTCGGACTCGGTGACGATCGACGTGCCCGAGGACATCGCCGACGAGGCTCCGTACGAACTGGTCCGGCAGATCCGCGGGTCCATCGCGGTGCTCGGTCCGTTGGTCGCCCGGTGCGAGGTCGCCCGGGTGGCGCTGCCGGGTGGCGACGCGATCGGCTCGCGGCCGATCGACATGCACATCGCCGGGCTGCGCAAGATGGGCGCCGAGATCGAGATCGAGCACGGCTTCGTCGTGGCCCGGGCCGGACAGTTGCACGGAGCAGCGATCTACCTCGACTTCCCGTCGGTCGGCGCCACCGAGAACATCCTCACGGCCGCGGTGCTGGCGAAGGGCACCACGCTGCTCGACAACGCCGCGCGCGAACCCGAGATCGTCGACCTCTGCCGGATGCTGGTCGCGATGGGTGCCCGGATCGACGGGATCGGGACCTCCGAGCTCACCGTCGAGGGCGTCGACCGGCTGCACGGCGTCACGCACGTCGCCGTGCCCGACCGGATCGTCGCGGGCACCTGGGCCCTCGCCGCGATGGCGACCCGCGGGGACGTGCGGGTCACGGGCGCCGACGCGTCGCACCTGCGGCTGCTGCTGGACAAACTCGACGGCGCCGGCGGCATCGTGCAGGTCTACGGCGCGGAGGAGGGCGGCGGCTTCCGGGTCCAGATGCCGGACCGCCCGCGCAGCTTCGACGTCGTGACGCTCCCGTACCCGGGCCTCGCCTCGGACCTGCAGCCGCAGGCGATCGCCATGCTGTCGGTCGCCGACGGCGTCGCGATGATCACCGAGAACCTCTTCGAGGCCCGCTTCATGTTCTGCGACGAGATCGCGCGCATGGGCGCCGACGTCCGCACCGACGGCCACCACGCGGTGGTGCGCGGCCGCACGCGGTTGTCCGGTGCCCCGGTGGTCGCCTCCGACATCCGGGCCGGGGTCGGCCTGGTGATCGCCGGGCTGGTCGCCGAGGGCGTCACCGAGGTCAGCGGGGTCCACCACATCGACCGCGGCTACGTCCGTCTCGACGAGCAGTTGCGGGCGCTGGGGGCGGACGTGGAGCGTCGAGAGGTCTGACTCCGCCGGTTCGGAGCACCACGTCCGAGCTCAGATGCGCAGCAGGTCGCGCGCGCGGTCGGCGTCGTCGCGGAAGACCAGCACGTCCACCGCACCGTCGTTGCGACGCGAGATCGAGGAGCGGATGCCCGCCTCGGTGAGCGTGTTGCGCACGGTCAGCGCGCGGGCGCGGGGGATGCCCGGCACCACGACGTCGAGCATGCCGAGGTTGCCCGCCGCGGAGGACTCGGAGGCGTCGATGAGCCCGCGGGCGCCCACCCGGGGGTGCGACGGCTTGAAGATCCACCGCAGCGCGAGGCCGAGCAGCAGCACGACCGCGAGGGCGACGAAGATCGCCGACGGGTCGTTGGACATGACCTCATCGTAGGCGTCCGGAGCCCGCTTTCCCGGTCCCGTGGCGTGCGTGACCTATCCTCGCGAGCGTGGCGGACGCCGGTGGCTTCGCCTCCAAGCTGGACCGCTTCCAGCAACGGCACGCAACCGTCGGTTTCCCGCTCGCCGTGGTCTACAAGTTCTTCGACGACCAGGGTGCGTACCTCGCGGCGCTCGTCGCCTACTACGGGTTCCTCTCGATCTTCCCGTTGCTGCTGCTGCTGACCTCGGTCCTGGGGTTCGTGCTCGGCGGCAACGACTCCCTGCGCGAGCAGATCCAGGACTCGGCGTTCAACCAGATCCCGATCCTCTCGCAGAGCATCGGCAGCACCGACATCTCGCAGGGACTGCAGGGCAGCGTGCCCGCCGTCGTCATCGGGTTCCTCGTCGCGCTGTACGGCTCGATCGGCGTCGCCCAGGCCGCGCAGAACGCGATGAACCGGGCCTGGGGCGTGCCGCGCAACTCCCGGCCCAACCCGTTCAAGGCACGCGGCAAGAGCCTGTTGCTGGTGACGGTCGTCGGGGGCGGCGTGGTCGTGACCACCGCCCTGAGCTCGCTGATCGCCAACGTGGGCAACTTCGGGATCGCGCTGGGCACGGCGCTGACGATCGTCGCGTACGTGGTGACGATCCTCGGGAACTTCCTGATCTTCTGGGAGGGGTTCCGGCTCTCGACCGCCCGCGATCTGCGGTATCGCCAGCTGTGGCCGGGGGCGCTGTTCGCCGCGATCGGCTGGTGGGTCATCCAACGGGTCGGTACCTACCTCGCGCAACGCCAGCTCGCGGGCTCCAACGCCGCCTACGGGGTGTTCGGCGTCGTCCTGGGTCTGCTGGGTTTCCTGTTCGTCGGCTCGATCCTGTTCGTCATGTCGGCCGAGCTCAACGTGGTGCGCGACCGCAGGCTCTACCCGCGCTCGCTGCTGACCCCGTTCACCGACGACGTCGTGCTCACCCCCGCCGACCAGCGGGCCTACGGCAGTTACCCCGCGATCGAGCGGCTCAAGGGTTTCGAGCAAGTGCACGTGCAGTTCGCGCCCGAGCACACCTCGGAGTCGATCCCGATCGTCCGGCCCGACGGCACGCCGCCGCCCGCGCGGCCGAGGACGCCGAACGTCGACGGGCCGGCGCAGCCCGCACCCTGAGGCACCCACCACAGCGGGCTACCAGCGGGTAGCACTCTGGGGGACACTGCTGCCCAGCAGAACCCGGCGGCGTGGCCACCAGCACGCCCACCCCGCCGGTCGTCGAGACAGCGCCGTCCCGCAGGAGGTGTCCGGACCATGCCGTATCCCGACGACGACCGTCGCGACCCGCCCTGGGTCATGCGGACCTACGCGGGCCACAGCTCGCCGAAGGAGTCCAACGCGCTCTACCGGCGCAACCTGGGCAAGGGGCAGACCGGCCTGTCCGTCGCGTTCGACCTGCCCACCCAGACCGGTTACGACCCCGACGCCGAGCTCGCCCGGGGCGAGGTCGGCAAGGTCGGCGTGCCGATCGCGCACCTCGGCGACCTGCGGGCGCTGTTCGACGGCATCCCGCTCGACACGATGAACACCTCGATGACGATCAACGCGCCGGCGATGTGGCTGCTGTCGCTCTACCTGACCGTCGCCGAGGAGCAGGACGCCGACTTCGCGAAGCTCGCCGGCACCACGCAGAACGACATCGTCAAGGAGTACCTCTCGCGCGGGACGTACGTCTTCCCGCCCGGTCCGTCGTTGCGCCTGATCACCGACATGATCGCGTACACCGTCGCGAACGTGCCGAAGTGGAACCCCATCAACATCTGCAGTTACCACCTGCAGGAAGCGGGGGCGACGCCCACCCAGGAGCTCGCGTTCTCCCTGGCCACCGCCATCGCCGTGCTCGACGCGGTGAAGGAGTCCGGCCAGGTGCCGGAGGAACGCTTCGGCGACGTCGTGGCGCGGATGAGCTTCTTCGTCAACGCCGGCGTGAAGTTCGTCGAGGAACTGTGCAAGATGCGGGCGTTCGTGCAGCTGTGGGACGAGATCACCCGGGAGCGGTACGGGATCGAGAACCCCAAGCAGCGTCGCTTCCGGTACGGCGTGCAGGTCAACTCGCTCGGGCTCACCGAGGCGCAGCCGGAGAACAACGTCTACCGCATCCTCATCGAGATGCTCGCGGTGACGTTGTCCCGTGACGCCCGGGCGCGTGCGGTGCAGCTGCCGGCGTGGAACGAGGCGCTCGGGCTGCCGCGGCCGTGGGACCAGCAGTGGTCGTTGCGGATGCAGCAGGTGCTGGCGTTCGAGACCGACCTGCTGCAGTACGGCGACCTGTTCGAGGGGTCGAAGGTCGTCGAGGCGAAGGTCGCGGCGCTGGTCGACACGGCGCGCGCGGAGATCGACACCGTGCTGGAGATGGGCGGTGCGGTCGCGGCCGTCGAGACCGGCTACCTCAAGACCTCGCTCGTGGGCTCGCTCGCGGAGCGCTGGCGCCGGATCGAATCGGGCGAGGACGTCGTGGTGGGGCTCAACAAGTTCGTCGAGTCCGAGCCCAACCCGCTGCTGGCCGACGTCGAGGCCTCGATCCAGCGCGTCGACCCGGAGGTCGAGGCGGCGGCGATCACCTCGGTGGAGCAGTGGCGGTCCGAGCGTGACGCGGCCGCGGTGGACACCGCGCTGGAATCGTTGCGCGATGCAGCGAAGACCGACGAGAACCTCATGGCGGCGTCGTTGCAGTGTGCACGAGTCGGCGTCACCACCGGTGAGTGGGCGGGCGTGCTGCGTGAGGTGTTCGGGGAGTACCGCGCGCCGACCGGCGTGACGGCCTCGTCGTCGTCGGGCTCGGGGGAGGGGACCGCGGGAATGACCACGGTCCGCGGGGCGGTCAAGGCGCTGGGCGAGCAGCTCGGCCGGCCGCCGAAGTTCCTGGTCGGCAAGCCCGGCCTCGACGGCCACTCCAACGGTGCCGAGCAGATCGCGGTGCGCGCGCGTGACGCCGGGTTCGAGGTCATCTACTCCGGCATCCGGCTCACGCCCACGCAGATCGTGGCCGCCGCCGTCGAGGAGGACGTCGACGTCGTCGGCCTGTCGGTGCTGTCCGGCTCGCACCTGTCGGTGGTGCCCGACGTCGTCACCGGCCTGCGGGACGCCGGGATGGACGACGTGCCCGTCATCGTCGGCGGCATCATCCCGGACGGCGACGCCACGAAGCTGCGGGCGCAGGGCATCGCCAAGGTCTTCACGCCGAAGGACTTCGGGATCACCGAGATGCTCGCGGAGATCGTCGAGGCGATCGTGGAATCGAAGGGCCTGCCCGCGGCTCAGTAGCTGGGGTCGGGCACCGCGACCGGCTGCTGGAGCTGCTGCAGGGCCGCCTCGTTCGCGGCCTCCGCGGCCGCCCACCACCGGCGGACGTGCACCACGAACGTGACGACCGGAGGCGTGCACGCGGGCTCCGTCACCCACACGTCGAGGCAGCGTTTCGCCACCTTGCGCGGGACCTTCCGGGCGGCGAGCAGGGTCGTGCGTTCCCAGAGCAGGTCCCACTCCTCGCCGTGGCCCTTCACGGTGGCGGCCGGGCCGGCGCCGATCCACACCCGGACGCCGTGGCGCAGGTCGGCGCCGGCGAGCACCGCGCCGGTTCCGGGCGCGATCAGCTGCCAGCCGGCACGCCCGGCGTCGAGGATCCGTCCGAGCGGGGCGCCGTCGGGTGCGGCGACGTCGACCTGCCGGCCGCGGTGGGTGGTGTCGGTCGTCAGCACGACGCGGCCGTCCGGATCGGTGACGACGTCGCGGCCCCTGCTCTGGGCGGGCGTGCGCGGGAACCGGAGGACGGCGAGCGTCGCCGTCACAGGTTGCCCGCCGCCTGGATGTGCTGGCGTCGCAACTTCAGCACCTCGCGGTAGGTGACGACGGTCGCGAGGAAGTCGCGCAGCGACAGCGATCCGTCCTGGGAGCACATCCACTGGAACGGCGTCGTGATCCCACTGCCGACCGCCTGCGCGTGGATCAGCAGCCGGCCGTCGGCGCGGTCGGTCAGCTCCCACGCGCCGCCCGCGGGCGACGAGTCGAACCGGGCCGTGCGGCCGTCGGCGTAGGTGACGTCGTGGTACTTCGACAGGCTGCGGTCGATCCGGAGGATCGCCCAGTCGTCGGGCGCGCGGGCGTACCACTCGTCGAGGAACCGCTTCTCGACCCGCAGCAGCTGCTCGCCCTCGGGATCCTGCACCCGCACGCTCGGGCTGTCGCCGAGCAGGAACCCCACGGTCGCGGCCGACCCGTCCACGACGGTACGGTGCCGCACCAGCAGCACGTCGACGGTCATGCGGCACGGTCTACCCAGTACAGGCGGCCGCCACGACGTGGGAGAGCCCGCCCCCGGGGGTCGCGGGGCGGGCTCTCCGGTGGGGCGGTTACTTCTTCGGCGGGATCATGTCGAAGACGTCGGGGTTCGGGCCGGTGCGGCCTTCCTCGCCCTTGTCCAGCGCCGAGATCATGGCGAGGTCCTCCTCGGTCAGCTCGAAGTCGAAGAGGGCGAAGTTCTCCTCGACCCGGCTGCGGGTGACCGACTTCGGGAACACGATGTCGCCGCGCTCGATGTGCCAGCGCAGCGTGACCTGCGCCGGTGACTTGCCGACCCGGTTCGCGATCGTGACGATCGTCGGGTCGTCGAGCACGCCGCCCTGCGCGATGGGCGACCACGCCTCGACGGCGATCTCGTTCTCGCCGCAGTAGGTGCGGACCTCCTCGTTGGTGAAGAAGGGGTGCACCTCGATCTGGTTCACGGCGGGCTTGATCTCGGTCTCGGCGGCCAGGCGGCGCAGGTGCTTGACCTGGAAGTTCGAGACGCCGATCGAGCGGGCCCGGCCGTCGCGGTAGAACTCCTCCAGCGTCTTCCAGGTCGAGACGAAGTCGCCGTCGTAGCGCGTCGGCAGCGGCCAGTGGATGAGGAACAGGTCGACGTGGTCCATCTTCAGGGCCGCCAGCGTGTCGTCGAACGCCCGGCGCGCCTCGTCCGGCTCGTGGAAGCCGTTGTTGAGCTTGCTGGTGATCCAGACGTCGTCACGGGCGAGGCCGGAGGACGCGAACGCCTCGCCCACCCCCGCCTCGTTGCCGTACATCTCGGCGGTGTCGATGTGGCGGTAGCCCACCTCGAAGGCCGTCGAGGTGGCCTCGGCGGTCTCGGCCGGGTCGATCTGGAACACGCCGAAGCCGAGCTGCGGGATCCTCTTGCCGTCGTTGAGGGTGATGTCAGGTACTGAAGTCATGCCTGCGGCCTACCCAGATCGTGACGGGTAGGGTCCGCGCCCGTGCGCCTCGTCATCGCCCGTTGCAGCGTGGACTACCTGGGACGGCTGACGGCCCACCTCCCGCTCGCCACCCGGCTCCTGCTCGTCAAGCGGGACGGCAGCGTCTCGATCCACGCCGACGACCGCGCCTACAAGCCGCTGAACTGGATGTCGCCGCCGTGCACGCTGGTCGAGGGCGAGGCGCTCGACGGCCGGGCGGAGTGGACCGTCACCAACAAGGCGGGGGAGCGGCTCGTCATCACCATCGACGAGTTCCTGCACGACCACGCCGAGGACCTCGGCATCGACCCGGGCCTGGTCAAGGACGGCGTCGAGGCGCACCTGCAGGCGCTGCTCGCCACCCACATCGAGACCCTCGGCCCGGGCTTCCGGCTGGTGCGCCGTGAGTACCCCACCCCGATCGGGCCGGTCGACATCATGGCCCGCTCGCCCGAGGGCGTCGCCTACGCGGTCGAGATCAAGCGGCGCGGTGAGATCGACGGCGTGGAGCAGTTGACCCGCTACCTCGAGCTGCTGAACCGCGACCCGCTGCTCGCGCCGGTGAAGGGTGTCTTCGCCGCCCAGGAGATCAAGCCGCAGGCACGCGTGCTCGCCCACGACCGTGGCATCGAGACGCTCACGCTGGACTACGACGCCCTCAAGGGCACGGACGACCCGTCGCTCCGCCTGTTCTGACGCGGGCCACCGCCCGGCCCGACGTCCGCCGACCCGATTCCCGCCACCCCGACCCCGATGCAGCGACCCCGCCGCACCCGTTGAGTGGTGCGCTGCGCGCTGAGTGGCGCGTCGAATCGGGACACATCCTGCGCCACTCAGCTGATGCCGCACCACTCAACCCGTTCGGACGCACGGGCCACTCTTGAAAAGAGAGCTTTCGAAAGCTATCTTTCGATGCATGGCGCAGACCGAGGTCACCGACCGGTTCGGCGTCCTGCAGCGACGGCTCTCCGATCCGGAGCACCTGCGGGCGCTGGCGCACCCCCGCCGGCTGGAACTGCTCGATCTGCTCGCGTCGGACGGACCGCTCACGGCGACCCAGTGCGCGGCTCGGGTGGGGGACTCCCCGGCGTCGTGCAGCTACCACCTGCGGCAGCTCGCCCGGTTCGGCATGGTCGAGGAGGCCGAGGGTGGCACCGGGCGGCAGCGGCCGTGGCGGTGGGTGCCCCTGGGCAACCACGTCGAGTTCGGCGGCAGCGTCGCCCAGATCGAGGCGGCCAACGCGTTCCTCTCGACCCTCGACGACCGGATGATCGCCCGTGTCGCCGACTGGCGCACCCGCGCGGCCACGGACCGGTGGCGCGAGATCTCCGGTTCGTCGGACTGGGCCGTCCCGCTCACCGCGACCGAGGCCGACGAACTCGGCGACGCGTTCTCCGCCCTGCTCGCGCCCTACCTGCAGCGGCTGCTCGACGGTGAGCGTCCCGCGGGCAGCCGGATGGTCGACGTCTACGCCTCGCTGCTGCCACGCGCGGACGCCGGGGTCGACGCCGGGGCGGCTCCCGGTGCGTGACCTCCTGCGTCACCGTGACTTCCGGCTGCTGCTCGCGGGCCAGACGGCGACGGTCTTCGGCGACTGGACCCTGCTGCTCGTCTTCGGGATCTGGGGCAAGAGCCTCACGGGCAGCAATGCCGTGGCCGGGCTGATGATCTTCGCGATGGCCGCGCCGGGCCTGCTCGGCCCGCTCGGCGGCGTGGTCGCCGACCGGATGCCGCGGCGACGGCTGATCATCGCCGTCGACCTGGCCAGCGTGCCGGTCGTGCTGTCGCTGTGGGGCGTGCACGACCGCGGCGAGCTGTGGCTGCTGTTCGCCGTGGCGGTCTGGTACGGCCTGACCACCATCATCGTGGCCGCCGCGATGTCCGGCCTGGTGCAGTCGATGCTGCCGCCGGACCTCGTCGGACCCGCGAACGGCGCGCTCACCACCGTGCGGCAGGGCCTCCGCCTGGTCGGGCCGCTCGTCGGTGCCGGGCTGTACACCGCGGTCGGCGGCCCGTGGGTGGCGACGATCGACGCCGTGACGTTCGTGATCGGCGCGATGGCCCTGGTGGCGCTGCGCCATCCCGAGCAGCGGGTGGTGCGCGTGCCGGTCCGGTTCCGCGAGGAGGTCGCAGCCGGCATCACGCACCTGGTCGGTAGCCCCGTCCTGCGACGGCTCGCCCTCTGCGAGATCGGCGTCGTGGCGGCGTTCGGCGTCACCGAGCCCGTGGTCTACGCGCTGCTGGACGGCCTGCACCGCCCGGCCGCCTTCCTCGGGGTACTGGTCGCGGTGCAGGGCATCGGCGCGATCGTCGGCGGGGTGCTCGCGACCGGCCTGGTCAACCGCGTCGGCGACGCCCGGCTGTTCGTGGCGGGGCTCGTCCTGCTCGGTGCGGGCGTCGCGCTCGAGACGGTGCCCTCGCTGGGAACGGCCTTCGTGGGCTTCCTGCTGTTCGGGTGCGGCCTGCCGGCGCTGCAGGTGGCCGCCGCGACGATGCTGCAGCACCGCACGCCGAACGCGGTCATGGGTCGGACCGCCGCGGCCTTCGAGGTGATCTCCTCGGTGCCGTACACCGCCTCGATCGGACTGGGCGCCCTGGTGGTCGGGATCGTCGACTACCGGCTGGTCTTCGGGGTGGTCGCGGCCGTGCTCGCCGTGGCCGGGGTCTACGCGGCGGTGGCGCTGGTCCCGCGGGCGGTCACGACGACGACGGATCCCGATCCGGTGTCATCGTTGCAGTGAGCAACGGAGTGGTGTCGACCGGGAGGATCTCGATCGGCTGCAGGCGCGGGGCTTTCCCCGCCAGGCACGCGATCTTGGTTAGGGCCTGGTCGCGGATCGCGATGACGTCGGTGACGGCGTCGTTGTAGAACGAGGCCGCGACGTTGACCTGACGCGACGTCTGCTCGACGGTGGCGCGCATGTCGGCGTCGACCGAGGCCAGGGCGGCGGGAGCCGCCTGCGCGATGACGATCGTGGCGGTCTCGGCGAGGCCGTTCTCCCGCTCGACGCGGACGGGGTGGTGCGGGCCGGGCTCGTCGACCTCCAGCACCTCGCTGACGCCGTAGCTCAGCAGCAGCGAGCTCGCGGGGTCCAACGTGCCGGAGTTCGCGAGCTCGAGCAGCGCCTCGCTGCGGCGCACGAGCATGGCGTCGAGCGCGTGCCAGCAACCCTCGATGCGCGCGTGCAGGCGGTCGATGCGTGAGGCGCGGTACGACAGCACCCAGGCGATGAGGATGACGACGCCGACCACGGTGACGGCGATGAGGAGTGCGTCCACCGCTACAACTGTCCTCGGCGCATCCAGGTCGCGGCCCGGTCGCGGCGACGTTCACCGGGCGCCCGGGGCACCCGCGCGGGTTCGGTCTCGAAGCTCTCGGCCATGCTGCCCCAGGACAGCCCGGCCAGCTCGTACACCTCGACGATCCGGGTCGCCACGGTGGACCAGTCGTACTGGGTGGCCACCCGTCGGCCGGTCTCGGCGGCGTCGGCGCGGGCGGCGGGGTCGGCCAGCAGGGCGAGCAGTCCGTCGGCCAGGGCGGGGGCATCGCCCACCGGGAAC
>CAXUNA010000028.1:12108-15521 GCA_964252095.1 uncultured Jatrophihabitans sp.
CGACAGCTGCGGGCCGAGTACCTCGGTGAACGGCGGGATGTCGCTCGCCACCACCGGCGCGCCCGCCGACATCGCCTCGACCAGCACCATCCCGAAGCTCTCGCCACCGGTGTGCGGCGCGACGAACACGTCGATCGAGCGGTAGAAGCTCTCCTTGTCGGCGTCGGACACCGTGCCGAGGAAGGTGACGTGCCGGGCGACGTCGGGGGCGACGTCCTTGACGGCCGCCTCGGCGTCCCCGGGCCCCACCACGAGCAGCCGCGCACCCGGGTGCTGCGCAAGCACCGCCGGCAGGGCCGCGAGCACGACGTCGAGGCCCTTGCGGGGTTCGTCGAGGCGGCCGAGGAAGCCGATGGTCGGCCGCGCCGGCGTGCCCTCCCACTCCGGGCGCGGCTCGGCCACGGCGAACCGGTCGGTGTAGACGGCGTTCGGGATGACCACGGCGTCCGCGTGCATGCCCTCTCGCAGCGTGCGTTGCGCCTCGCGCGACACCGCGATCCGCCCCACGATCTTGTCCAGGCTCGCCCCGACGACCGGCCGCGCGGCCTGCATCCAGCGGGAGCGGTCGGTCGCCGTGTGGAACGTCGCGACCACCGGCGTCTCGGCCGCCCAGAGCGCGAGCAGCGAGATGGTCGGGGTGATCGGCTCGTGGATGTGGACGAGGTCGAAGTGCCCCGACTCCACCCACCGCGACACCCGCGCCGCGGTGATCGGCCCGAAGTTGATGCGGGCGACCGACCCGTTGTAGCGGAACGGCACCGCCCGTCCGGCGCTCACGGCGTACGGCGGGAGCGGGGTGTCGTCGTCGGCCGGGGCCAGCAGGCTGACCTCGTGGCCCTGCTCGATGAGGTACTCGGAGAGGTCTCGCACGTGCCACTGCACGCCGCCCGGGACGTCGAACGAGTACGGGCAGACCATGCCGATACGCATCGGTGGTTCTCGTCCTCCTGCTCGCCGTGACCTCTCCGTCACCCTATCGGGGGGTGTGGCGCTCGTCCGTGAGCCTGGCCGCGGCAGGTTACCGGCCGGTAACGTCGTCGCGAAGCCCGACCGGAGGAGCGACCGTGAGCACCGACCAGATCGCCGCACCGAGCAGTCCCCCCACCGGGGAGTCCACCTTCGACAGCCTCGATCCCGCCACCGGCGGGGTCGTCGCGACCTTCGGGGTCGACGACGCCGCGCGCGTGGCCGAGGTCGTCGCCGCCGCGCGGCCGGCGGCCGCGTGGTGGGCGGGGCTCGGGTTCGACGGCCGCCGGCAGCGGCTGCTCGCCTGGCGGCGGATCCTCGCCTCGCGGTTGAAGGAACTCGGCGAGCTCATGCACCGCGAGAACGGCAAGACCTACGAGGACGCCGTGAGCGAGGCGGCGCTCGCCGTCGAACACCTCGACTGGGCCGCGAAGCACGCCGGCCGCGAACTGGCCGACCGCCACGTCCGGCCCGGCCTGCTCGCCGTGAACATGAAGGCGACCGTGCAGTACCAGCCGTACGGCGTGGTCGGCGTCATCGGCCCGTGGAACTACCCGGTCCACACGCCGATGGGCTCGATCAGCTACGCCCTCGCGGCCGGCAACGCCGTCGTGTTCAAGCCCAGCGAGTTCACCCCGGCGGTCGGGAAGTGGCTGGTCGACACCTTCGCCGAGGCCGTCCCGGAGCACCCGGTGTTCTCGCTGGTCACCGGCTTCGGCGCCACCGGCGACGCCCTGTGCCGCGCGGGGGTCGGCAAGCTCGCGTTCACCGGCTCCACCGCGACCGGCAAGAAGGTGATGGCGGCGTGCGCCGACACCCTCACGCCCGTCGTCATCGAGTGCGGTGGCAAGGACGCCCTCATCGTGGCGGCCGACGCCGACGTCGAGGCGGCCGCCGACGCCGCGGTGTGGGGCGGGTTCACCAACGCCGGTCAGACCTGCATCGGCATCGAGCGCGTCTACGCCGTCGAGTCGGTGTACGACGAGTTCCTCGCCGCCGTCACGAGGAAGGCCGGGAAACTGCAGGCCGGGCGCGACTTCGGTCCGATCACCATGCCGGGTCAGGTCGACGTCATCACCCGCCACCTCGCCGCGGCCAAGGCCGACGGTGGCCGGGCGGTCGTCGACGGCGGGGTCGACGGTTACCTGGTGCAACCGTCGGTGTTCGTCGACGTGCCCGAGTGGTCGGCCGCGGTGCGGGAGGAGACGTTCGGCCCCACGCTGACCGTCGCCAAGGTGCGTGACGAGGACGAAGCCGTGGAACGCGCCAACGGCACCGACTTCGGGCTGGGGGCGGCGGTGTTCAGCAAGCACCGCGGCGCGGAGCTCGCCTCGCGGCTGCGGAGCGGGATGGTCTCGGTGAACGCGGTGCTGTCGTTCGCGATGGTGCCCGAGCTGCCGTTCGGCGGTGTCGGGGCGTCCGGCTTCGGCCGGATCCACGGCCGCGACGGTCTGCACGAGTTCGTGTGGGTGCGGTCCCTGGCCGAACAGCGGGTTCGGGCGCCGCTGACTGTGACGTCGTACGAACGGCCTCGGTGGGCGGTGCCCGCTCTGGTACGCATGGTCACCACGGTCTGGGGTCGCGGAGCGCTCGCCCGGAAGACGACGAAGGGATCGCCGCGATGAGCAGGGTTTTCGAGAAGGTGGGCGTGGTCGGGCTCGGCACGATGGGCGCCGGCATCGCGGAGGTGTTCGCGCGCAACGGCCTTGACGTCGTCGCCGTCGAGCGTGACGAGGAGTCGCTGGAGCGCGGCCGCGGTCACGTGCGTCACTCGGTCGAACGCGCGGTCAAGCGCGGCAAGCTCACCGAGGCCGACGCCGGTTCGCTGGTGGGCCGGATCGCGTTCGTCACCGACATGGAGGCGCTGGCCGAGGCCGACCTCGTGGTCGAGGCGGTGCCGGAGTCTCTCGACCTCAAACGATCGGTGTTCACGGCGCTGGACCGGATCTGCAAGCCGGACACCGTGCTCGCCACCAACACGTCGTCGTTGTCGGTCACCGAGATCGCGGTGTCGACCTCGCGTCCCGACAAGGTCATCGGGATGCACTGGTTCAACCCGGCGCCGGTCATGAAGCTGGTCGAGGTGATCCGCAGTGTCGTCACCGACGACGAGGTGATCGCCGACGTCGCCGCCTTCGCCGAGAAGCTCGGCAAGGACGACGTCACGATCGGCGACCGCGCGGGTTTCGTCGCGAACGCCCTGCTCTTCGGCTACCTCAACCACGCGGCGTCGATGTTCGAGTCGCGCTACGCCACCCGCGAGGACATCGACGCGGCGATGAAGCTCGGCTGCGGCCTGCCGATGGGCCCGCTGGCGCTGCTCGACCTCATCGGGCTCGACACCGCCTACGAGATCCTCGACACGATGTACAAGCAGGGCCGCGACCGCCTGCACGCGCCCACCCCGGTGCTCAAGCAGATGATCACGGCGGGGCTGCTCGGCCGCA
>CAXUNA010000029.1:0-340 GCA_964252095.1 uncultured Jatrophihabitans sp.
AAGGCCGGGGCTGGCCCTGTCGGGGTTGAAGGGCGGGCTGCTGATCGCCGCGGCCGGCGTCGTGATCCTCGCCGGTGCGGGCACCGCGATCGGGTTCGCCGTCACCGGCCGCGACTCGCCCTCCGGCGACGGGTCCACGACCGCCGCCTCGGGCCCCGCGGCCGTCACGGGCGACGTCGCGACCTGGCTGTCCGGCAACATCAGCTCGCAACGTCGGATCGTCTCCGGCGACCCGTCGCTCGCGAGCGATCTCAACGCCGACGGGGTGCCGATCGACACGATCGCGGCCGCCGCCGCACCCCCGGGGGGGGTGGTCGGGGTCAGCCCCCCCCCCCACGCG
>CAXUNA010000029.1:350-15475 GCA_964252095.1 uncultured Jatrophihabitans sp.
GCCGGCCCCGCTGGAACCGGTCGGCTCGACCTCGACGCTCGTCCTGCTCGCCTCGTTCGGCAGCGGCGACACCCGGGTCGCGGTCGGCCAGGTCGTCCAGGGCGGCACCGAGCAGATCCGGTCGCAGATCACCGCGTCGACGACCACCGCGGCTGCCGCGTGCGACGGCCTGATGGCCAACGCCGGCATCACGATCGACGCGGCCGCCAAGCCGGTCTTCGACTCCGGCAACCTCGACCTGCGCGCGTCCGCCCTGCTCGCGATCCTCGCGCAGGGCCAGAAGGTCGAGGTGGTCGCCGCACCCCAGGACCCGGCGGAGCTGGCGGCCGGCCGGCCGGTCCGCACCGTCGTGGTGAAGGTCGCCACCCCGGCCGACGTCCGGGTGGCCGCGACCTCGGCCCGCGCGCCGTACGCCGCCGACGTCGACACACCGGCGGCCGGGACCGACGCCCCCGAGGGCAGCCTCGAGCTGTCGTGGACGACCGACGCCTCCGCGAGCCTCACCGCCAACTGAGCCGCCTACGCTGACACCGTGGACGCGCGCGAGGCCAACCGCCGCACGCTCGCGGTCTACGAGGAACACGCCGACGCGTACATCGGCGACCTCGCCCCCTCACCCCAACCCGAGCTGGTCGAGCTGTTCGACCGGGTCGCAGCGGCCGCCCCCGGCGCCTCGGTCCTCGAGATCGGAAGCGGCCCCGGACGTTCGGCCCTCGAACTGGAACGGCGCGGGTTGTCGGTACGCCGCACCGACGCCACCGTGGCGTTCGTCGAGCGCCTCCGGGCCCAGGGTCACGACGCCGACATCCTGGACGCGCTGACCGACGACCTCGGCGGCCCCTACGACGTCCTGCTGGCCGACGCCGTCCTGCTGCACTTCTCGCGCGACGATCTCGCCGCCCTGTTGCAGCGCGCAACCCTCGCCGCGGCGTGGCTGGCGTTCACCGTCAAGGACGGCGACGGCGAGGCGTGGACGACGCGCAAGCTCGCGGCTCCGCGCTGGTTCGTCTACTGGCGCGAGCCCGCCCTGCGGGAGTTGCTCGCCCGCGCCGGCTGGGAGGTCGAGTGGCTGCGGCACAACCACGGCCGGTACGACGACTGGTTGACCGTGTTGGCGCGGCGCGCGTGAGCGGCGAGCCGGTGTGGGACGTCGTCGTGGTGGGTTCCGGGCTGGCGGGGTCGTCGGCGGCCATCGCGGCGCGCGAGACCGGCGCGTCGGTGCTGCTGCTCGAACGCGAGGAACTGCCCCGCTACAAGCTCTGCGGTGGAGGCCTGCTGCAGATCTCGGTCGACTCCCTCCCCGACGGTTTCTCGCCGCCGCTGCGCACGGACGTCGACGTCGTGACGTTCACCCACCGCGGTCGGGGGATGCGGCGTCAGGTCGCGGCCGAGGGCCCGATCATGCGGATGGTCTACCGACGCGAGTTCGACGCCGCCCTGGTCGAGCACGCCGCCGCGCGGGGTGTCGAGGTCCGGGACCGTTGCACGGTGCGTGACTTCTCCGAGGTGGACGACGCCGTGGTGCTGACGACGTCGTCCGGCGAGGTGCGCGGCCGCATGGTCATCGGTGCCGACGGCAGCGCCGGCCGCAGCAGCCGCTACGTCGGCGCGCGGTTCTCCCAGGTCGATCTCGGCCTGGAGACCGAGTTCGCCCTCGACGCGGGTCAGCAGCGCGAGTGGGACGGCCGGGTGCACCTCGACTGGGGGCCGTGTCCCGGCTCGTACGGGTGGGCGTTCCCGAAGGGTGACCAGCTGACGGTGGGGGTCATCCTCGACCGCGGGCGGGGCGCCGAGGGCAAGACGTACCTCGGCGACCTCGTCGACACGCTCGGGCTCACCGGAGCGGCCGAGGTCAGCAGCGGGGGCCACCTCACCCACTGCCGCGCGGACGATTCCCCGCTCGCGCGGGGTCGCGTGCTGCTCGCGGGGGACGCCGCCGGCCTGCTGGAACCGTGGACCCGCGAGGGCATCTCGTTCGCGCTGCGCTCGGGGCGGCTCGCCGGGACGGCCGCGGCGCGCGTCGCCGCCGGCCACTCCCCGCTGGAGGTCGACGCCTGGTACGCCGCGCACGTCGACACCACGCTCGGCGCCGAGATGCGCGCCGGCCGGGAGTGCCTGCGGGCGTTCGAGCGGCGGCCCGGGTGGTTCCACCTCGTCATCGCCCGCACCGGGCCGGGCTGGACCGCGTTCCGTGCGCTCACGACCGGCCGGACGTCGTTCCGCCGGCTGCTCGACCACCGTGTCGTCCGTCTCGCGCTGACGGTGGCGCAGCGCTGAGCCACCGGGCAGGATCTCGGCCATGGCGAGATGGGCGGCGTTCCTGCGTGGCGTGAACGTCGGCGGCATCAAGGTCACCTCGGCGGCGCTGCGGGAATGTCTCGAAGGCATCGGGCTCACCGACGTCGCCACCGTGCTGGCCAGTGGCAACGCCGTGTTCACCAGCCCCCGCAAGCGGGAACCGCTGAAGCAGGCGATCGAGAAGGCCCTGCGGGACACCTTCGGCTACGACGCCTGGATCGTGCTGTTCGACGCCGCCGACGTCCGAGCCGCGATGGACGGTTGCACGCTGCAACCGAAGGACGGCTGGCACACCTATGTCCTGCTCGGCTCCGACGACGCCACCCTCGACGAACTCGCAGGCCTCGTCCCGGACGGCGAGCCGTTCGGCCGCGGCCCGCACGTCCTGTACTGGCAGGTGCGCGAGGGTGAGACCCTCACCGCGCCGTTCTCGAAGGTGTTGGCGAAGGCGAAGTACAAGGCGCACACGACCATGCGCAACACGCGCACGATGGACAAGGTCGCCGCACTGCTCTGACCTCCGCCACGGGTTACCGTGCGCGGGTGGAGCCGGTGCAGGTGCACTACCGCGGCCGACAGGGCGACCTCCTCGCGAAGGGCGGCCGCGCCGACGGTGTCGTCGGGTTCCGGTGGGGCTTCGACCACGACGGCCACTCGTGCGAGCAGACGTCCTTCGTCCTGCTGGCCGAGGGTTTCCTCATCGCCCAGCCGGTGCTGTTCACGGGCGACCGCCGCGGGTGGTGGTACTGCGACCTCGTCACCGTCGGCGACGGCGGAAGCACCGTCACGATCGAAGACCTCTACGTCGACGTCCTCGTCGGCCCGCCGGACGCGCCGTACCAGCTGCTCGACCTCGACGAACTCGCGGCCGCCGTGACGGCCGGTGCAGTCGATCCCGCGACCGCTCTCGACGGGCTCACCCGGTGCCAGCGTTTCCTGGACCGCCGTCTGCACCGCCGGGAGGACGCCGGCCCGACCTGGCCGGACTTCCCGCCGTCACAGGTCGACTCCTCGCGGTGGACGACGCTGCCACGCGAGTGGCAGTGGCGCGCACACGGAGGCCGGTCACGGAGCTGACGAGCGCCGGTCAGCCGCGGCCGCGCCTGACACGCTGCACGAGGTGGTCGGGCGGCCACCCCCAGCCCCAGTCGTTCTCGCCGGCCCTCTTTGTCAGCGTCGCCGGCGTACGCCCGACGAACTTGATCGTGCGCGCGCGCACGATCACCTCGTGGATCTGCAGCGTCCGCTCACCTGCTGCCGTCGGCAGCACCACGACATCGCCGACGACGAGGTCGCCCGCCCGCACCGTGGAGGCCATGGCAGCACGCTATGACGGTCCGCAAGCGGCATACCGGCGCCGGCTCAGAAGGCGGTTCACCGAGATCGGCGTCACGGGGCCGGGGAGGTTCGACCGGGGGTCGGCAGCGTCGTCGCCGGTCTGACGTGGGTGCGGCCGTCGGGGTCGGTCCAGATCGAGTCGCCGGTGGCGGGGTCGCGGTCGTGTCGGCAGCCGGCTTCGTGGACGAGGTCGACGGCCGGCAGCATCTCCGACAGCTCGACCCTGTGTTTGGATACGCCATCTCGATCTTGGACGAAGACAGGAGAATCACTCGCTTCTGTCGACCTTTTCCCACTCCACGTGAGACAGCGGACCGCGCGCCGAACCGTGACCGACACAGCTCCGCCGCGCGTTTCCGACGCCGTTGTCGCCACCGGACCACGCCGACGGCCACCGAGAGCCCCCTCACACCCCGGGGGTACGAGCAGGCGACGCCGGATCAGCTCCCGTAATCTCATGCGCACCGAAGGGGAGTAGCCCGCAACACGGGTGTCGACACACTGGCCAGCACCACCGGCCCGGCACCCGCGACCTGGAACTGCAGGTGGGCGAGACCTTCGATCCACACGACCGTGTCCGCATCATCACACGTCGTCGGGTCGAAGCGTCCTCCACGGACGGTCACGGCCCCGGCGACCTACCGGAGAGGCCCACCCACACCCCGATGGACCCCTTGCTCGTCCTGCTCGTCGCGGGCGTCGTCCTGCTCGCCGAACTGCCGGACAAGACGATGTTCGCGTCCCTCGTCCTCGGCAGCCGCTTCAAGCCCCAGTGGGTGTTCCTGGGCAACGCGTGCGCCTTCATCGTGCACGTCACGATCGCCGTCACCGCGGGTTCGCTGCTCCGCCTGGCGCCGAAGACCGTGGTGGAGAGCATCGTGGCAGCGCTGTTCGTCGCCGGCGCGGTCTACCTCTGGGTCACCCGCAACCACGACGAGGAGGAGGAGGGCGAGGAGGAGGTCGACCGGGTCGACACCGCGCCCCGCTCCCCCTCGAAGCTCGCCCTCACCGCCTTCGGCACCAGCTTCATGGTGATCTTCATCGGCGAGTGGGGGGACATCACCCAGATCCTCACGGCCAACCTCGCCGCGAAGTACCACGACGCCTGGTCGGTCGCGATCGGTGCCGTCATCGGGTTGTGCGCGGCGTCGCTGCTCGCGATCACCCTGGGTCAGACGTTGCTGAAGTACCTGAAGGTCTCGGTGCTGCACACCATCGGCGCGGTGGTGCTGCTGGGATTCGCCGCGTACTCGATCGTCACGATCGTCACGGGGTGAGGGCGAGCGCCGCGACGTCGGCGGCGCAGCCCCAGGAGAGCGTGACACCAGCCCCGCCGTGCCCGTAGCAGCACACGACCGGCCGGCCCTCGACCTCGAGCCGCTCCAGCCGCACCGACGGCCGGCCCGGCCGCAGCCCCACGGCCCGCGACAAGATCGGTGCACCCTGCAACTCCGGCATCAATCCGTAGCAACGCTCGAGGATCCGCGTCTCGACGGCCGGGTCGACCGCGAGGTCCCACTCCCCTTCGTCGTCGGTCCCGCCGAGCACGACGTCGGCGCCGCGGGCGACGACGTAGGTCAGCCCGACGCCGCTCTCCTCGTCCAGCAGCCACCCGGTCAGCCCCGGGTTGGCGACCCGCACGACCTGACCCCGCACCGGGAACGACGTGGTGTCGTCGACGAACGGCCCCGACCGCAGGCCGGCGGCGAGCACCACCACGGACCCCGCGACCTCGGCCAGTGAGCCCACCGTCGCCGTCTCGAGGACCACGCCGGCGTCGACACACCGCGCGGCGAGCCACGGCAGGTAGACGCCCATCTCGACGATCGGGACGACCGCCCGCACCTCGACGCGCACACCCGGCACCGACGACGCCACGACCCGCGCGCCCGGAACCAGCGACACCCACGAGGGTTCCTCGTCGCCGCGGATCAGCGAACGCCCGGCGCGCATCCAGACCCCGGGGACACCGGCGGCCGCGAGCCCGGCGAACACGCCGTACGCCGCCGCCGCCCACGTGTCTACTACAGCGGCCGGTATGCCCGGGTACGGCGACCAGAGCGCGGCGGCGACGGCCGAGGTGGTCCGGGGCGGCGGATCGGCGCTGAGCACCCGCACCGCCGCGCCCGCCTGGGCCAGCCGCAGCGCGGACGTCAGCCCCACGACACCACCGCCCACGACCGTGACGTCCGGCGCGGCGTTCATGCCAGCCGACGGCCGTAGAACAGCGCGCCGGGCGTCGACGCATAGTGGCCGAACGCCGGCACCGGCTCGTAGCCGGCCGACTCGTACAGCTCGATCGCCTCGGGCTGCTCGCGGCCGGTGTTGAGGATGAGCGCCTCGAGCCCCTGCTCCAACGCCTCCTCCTCCAGCCGGGCCAGGGTCATCCGGGCGTACCCGCGGCGGCGGTGCTCCGGGTGCACCCACATCCGCTTGATCTCCGCGGTGGGAACGGCCATCCCGGGATCGGACAGCCGCCGGTAGCCGCCCATCGCGACGGGCTCGTCACCCTCGAACGCGACGAGGAAGACGCCGTGCGGCGGCGTGAACTGCTCCGGGTCGACGGCGGTGGCGTCGCGACCGCCGTAGCGGACGACGAAGTCCTCCTGCAGGATCTCGATCAACGCGGTGACGAGCGGGTCGTCGTAGCGCCGGACCTCGAACCGCACCGTGGCATCGGGCAACGCAGCATCCGCCGCCATCAGCTCTTCCAGTGCTCGTGACCGCCCGACGGCCAACGCCGGCCGTCGACCCGCACTCCCTCGCCGAGGACGACCTGGCCGATCTCGGTCCAGGTCTCCGGGAGGTCCGTGCCCGGCGGGAACGTCGCGACGAGGGCGTAGTCGTCACCACCGGTGAGCACCCAGGTCAGGGGATCGACGTTGAGCGCCGAGCCGACCTCGACCAGCCGCGACGGCACCGGGATCTTCGACCCCGCGAGCTCGATGCGCACGCCGCTCGCCGCGGCGATGTTCCCGAGGTCTCCCACCAGGCCGTCGGACACGTCGGTCATGGCGGTGGCGCCGGCCACCGCGGCGACGACGCCCTCGGCGTACGGCGGTTCCGGCCGCCGGTGCGCGTTGACGACGGCCACCGGCGAGCGGAACCCGCGCGCGAGCACCGCGTACCCGGCCGCGGCCCACCCGAGCTTGCCCGTGACCGCCACGGCGTCACCGACCTTCGCCCCGCCCAGCGTCACCGGCGCCCGGCCCTGCAGGTCACCGAGGGCGGTGACACCCAGCATCACGACGTCGGCCGCGACCACGTCGCCGCCGACCACCGCCGCGCCGACCGTGCCGCACTCCTCCCGGAGGCCCTGGGTGACGCCGTCGGCCCACTCCACCGGGAGGTCGGCGGGCGCGGCGAACCCGACGAGCAGGGCGGTGGGGACCGCACCCATCGCGGCGATGTCCGCGAAGTTCTTGGCGGCGGCCTTGTGGCCCACGTCGACGGCGGAGCTCCAGTCCCGGCGGAAGTGGCGGTTCTCCACCAGCAGGTCGGTGCTCGCCACGACCCGGCCGTCGGGGGTCGCCACCACCGCGGCGTCGTCGCCGGGGCCGAGCAGCGTGCTCTCGGAACCGTGCAGCTGGCCGGTGATGCGGGCGATGAGGCCGAACTCGCCGAGGTCGGAGACGGTGATCAGAGGTCCTTCGGGTCGGCGGCCAGGGGTGGTGCCACCCTAGCGAGGGGGTACGTTGCTGCGCGTGACCGAACCGACGACGGGCGTCAGCGCCTACATCCTGGTCCAGTCCGAGATCAGCAAGGCGTCCGGTGTCCGCCACGCGATCCAGGAGATCCCGGGCGTGACGGCCGAGGTGGTCTCCGGGCCGTACGACGTCATCGTCCGCGCCACCGCCGCCACCATCGACGACCTGTCCCGCGACGTCGTCGCCCGCGTCCAGGGCATCCCGGGCATCACCCGCACCCTGCTCTGCGTCGTCGTCAACATCTAGAGGCATCATCGGGGCATCGCCATCGACCGCTCCACCCGCACCGCCGCCCTCATCGCGACCGCCGTCGCGCTGCCGGTGGTGCTGGTCGTCGCGTTCCTCATCGGCAGCAGCGGGGGCGACAGCGCGGCGAAACCCACCGCGACCGCCAGCCCGCCCGGGCCGCTGCGCACCACCGTCCCGGACCTGGACCAGGCGGCGGCCCGGATCTGTGACCCCGTCATGCAGGCCATGCCCGTCACGTTGGACGACGGCGCCGGCACCACCGTCAGCCCGCTGGTCGTCACACCCGGCGGCCCGTCGTTCCTCGCCTGGGGCGACCCCCTGGTCACCCTGCAGTGCGGCGTGGCCCGGCCGACCTGGCTGCGGGACGACGTCGACTACGGCGACCCGCAGCAGATCACCGCGCCGGACGGCTACGGCGCGACCTGGGTCGTCATGGGCACCGGCGACCGCGTGACCTGGACCGTCATCGACCGAGCGGTCTACTTCCAGGCCGTCCTGCCCAAGGGCGACGCGCCGTTCCTGGTCGACCTCTCGGGCGTCATCGGCAAGGCCCTGCCCCAGGTCTGCACCCAGCCCGTCCCCGGCGACAAGCCCGACGCGAAGTACTGCGGCTCGCGCCCCTGAGGTGTGGCGCGGGGCCGGCTCAGGCCACCGCCACCGGCTTCGTCACGTGAGCGCGCTCGCCGAGCCGCACCGGCAACGTCGCGAAACCCTTCAGCACGCGCGTGGAGCGGCGTCGGCCGCCCTCGGCGAGCGCGAGGTCGGGATAGCGGTCGAACAACGTCCGCAGGCCCACCTCGCCCTCGGCGCGGGCGAGGGCGGCGCCGAGGCAGTAGTGCCGGCCGCCGGAGAACGCGAGGTGGCGGGCGGCGTTCCTGCGGGTGACGTCGAAGCGCAGCGGGTCGTCGAAGACGGCCGGGTCCCGGTTCGCCGCCGCGAGCAGCAGGATCACCATCTCGCCCTTCGCGATCGGCTCGCCGCCGAGCGTGGTGTCGCGCCGGGCGATGCGCGCCGTCATCTGCACCGGTGACTCCATCCGCAGCGCCTCGTCGACCGCAGTAGACCACCGCGCCGGGTCCTCGCGCAGCAGCGCGAGCTGCTCCGGGTGCTGCAGCAGCAGCCAGGTGCCGTTGCCCAACAGGTTCACCGTGGTCTCGAACCCGGCCGCGAGCACCAGGCCCGCCGTCGCCCGCAGTTCCTGGTCGTCGAGACGGCCCTCGCCGTCGGTGGCGGCGATCAACTGGCTCATGAGGTCGTCACCGGGATTCCGGCGCAGCCGGGCGATGTGGCCCGACAGCCAGGCGTCGAAGCCGACCAGTCCCTGCTCCGTGTGGCGGAAGACGCGCCACGGCAGGACGAAGTCCAGGCTCGGGGCGACCGCCTCGCCGAACTGCAGGACCTTCTCGCGCTCCGCCTCGGGCACACCCAGGATGTCGCTGATGATCGCGACCGGCAGCTTCGAGCAGTAGGCGTCGACGAGGTCGACCACCTCGGCGCCGGTGGCGGCCCGACGTCGTTCCAGGGCGTCGAGCAGGGCGTCGGCGGTGACCTGCACCTGGTCCCGCAGCTGCGCCACCGCGCGCGCCGTGAAGACCGAGGACACGAGGGTGCGGTAACGCGTGTGCTGCGGCGGCTCGACCGAGAGCAACGACGGCGCCTGCACCGGGTGCAGCGCGCCGGTGCGGGTGTTCTTCTCGATGGCCCCGAGCAGACCGGGCAACTGCTCCCCCATCGAGACGACCCGGAAGTCGTCGGAGCGCAGCGCCTCGAACGCGATCCCGTGGTCGGTGGTGATGGCCGAGACGGCGGTGCGCACGATCCGGCCGCGCTCGCGGACCTGGTCCCAGACCTCGCTGGCGTCGTCGCGCAGCGAGGAGTCGATGATCAGCCGCGCCTGCGGGTCGCCCTGCTTCGCGGCCCGCCTGATGGCGACCCGCGGTATCCCGTCGAGCGCTGCCCACCGCGTGAACATCCGCGCTTCGCGGATCACGGGACCGACGACGGGGGTCTGCACGGCGCTCATGCGCTCATCGTGCACCGTGACGCAGCGCGGAGGCCACCAGGAGATCGACGAGTTCGGGATACGCGACGCCCGACGCCGCCCACATCCGCGGGAACATCGACACCGGTGTGAAGCCCGGCATGGTGTTGACCTCGTTGACGACCAACGCGCCGTCGTCACCCACGAAGAAGTCGACCCGGGCGAGGCCCGCGCAGTCCAGCGATCGGAACGCGGCCACGGCGGCGGCCTGGACGGCGCGGGTGACGGCGGGCGGCAGGTCGGCCGGGACGTCGAACTCGCAGGCGTCGTCGAGGTACTTGGCCTCGAAGTCGTACCAGTCGTGGCCCTGGCGCAGCCGGATCTGGGCCGGGACGCTCGCACGCGGGACGCCGTCGGGGCCCTCCAGCACCCCGCACTCGACCTCGTGCCCGGTCTGTGCGGCCTCGACCAGCACCTTGTCGTCGTGCTCGAGGGCGAACCGCACGGCCTCCGTGAGCTCGGACCAGTCGCGCACGCGGGTGATCCCGACGCTGCTGCCGGCCCGGGCGGGCTTCACGAAGACCGGCAGGCCGAGGTGGGCGAGGTCCTCGGCGATGACGGGATCTCCGCGCCGCAGCACCGCGTACGAGCCGACGTCGAGACCGTCGGCGCGCAGCAGTTTCTTGGTCATCTCCTTGTCCATGGCCGCCGCGCTGGCGAACACCCCGGACCCGAC
Organism: uncultured Jatrophihabitans sp.; assembly: GCA_964252095.1. Lineage (GTDB taxonomy): Bacteria > Actinomycetota > Actinomycetes > Mycobacteriales > Jatrophihabitantaceae > CAXUNA01. The sequence continues at coordinate 10,660 of CAXUNA010000029.1, forward strand.
GTACGGCACGCCGGCGAGGTCGAACAGGCCCTGCACGGTGCCGTCCTCACCGAACCGGCCGTGCAGGACGGGGAACACCACGTCGACGTCGGGGACATCGGCCGACGCGCCGAGGGCGACCAGGCCGCCACCCTTCGGGTCGGCCGACAGCACCACCTCGGCGCCACCGGCGACCTGCGGGGTCTCGCGGCCGGCGATCGCCATCCGCGAGGGATCGGTGTCGGTGAGCTGCCAGCGTCCCTCGGTGGTGATGCCGACCGGCACCACCTCGTACCGCTCCGGGTCGAGCGCGTCGATCACGCTGCCGGCGGACACCACCGAGATGCCGTGCTCGCTGCTGCGACCGCCGTAGAGCACGGCGACGCGGATCCGGCGGGGCGGGGTGCTGTCGTCGCTCGTGTCGGCCACCCGCGCAATCTATCCAGCGACGGCGGGCTGTTCCGGGACTGCCGCGGCGTCGGGGGCGGGCAGGTAGTTGCGGACCCAGCCCTCGAGGTCGCCGAGGATGGGATCGAGGGCGCGCCCGGCGTCGGTGAGGGCGTAGGAGACGGTGACCGGCGGGCCGGCGGCGACGTCACGGGACACCACGCCGACGGCGACCAGTTCGGAGAGGCGGTCGGACAGCATCGAGTCGCTGATCCCGGTGATCGCGCGGGACAGTTCGGCGAACCCGGCGGGGGCGACGGCGAGGGCGCCGACGATGATGCCGTTCCAGCGCTTGCCGAGGATGCCGAACGCCCGCGACAGCGCCGCGCTGCACCGGTCGGTGCGATCGGCGGTGCGCTCGGTCATCGGGCGAGTGTAGGTGGCAGCGGCTTCCCCGGGGAGCTTCCGCGACCGGCGGACCGGCGACGACGGCGACGTGCTGGACGATGCGGTCACGCAGGGGGCAACGCCGTCACCGCAGCATCCCATCTGCTCGCGTGAGCGGAGTCACTCGCTTCCTGAGCGCCACTCGGAATCGAGTAGTGACTCGGGGACTTGAACCGGACATGACATCGACCCTGTCGCGTCTGCCGGTCCTCGACGAGGACGGCAAGGCGCTGCTGTTCACCGACGCCCGTACCGCGAACTCCTTCTCCGACGAACCCGTGGACGACGCCACGCTCGCCGCCGTCTGGGAGCTCGCGAAGTGGGGCCCGACCGGCGGGAACACCCAGCCGCTGCGGGTGGTCTTCGTCCGCACCGACGAGGCCAAGGCCCGCCTCGTCCCGCTCATGAACGAGGGCAACCGCGCCAAGACGGCGTCGGCGCCGGTGGTCGCACTGCTCGCGGCCGACACCGAGTTCCACGAGTTCACCGAGCAGACCTTCCCCGTGCGCCCCGAGATGCGCGCGCACTGGGAGTCGCAGGGCTCCGAGGCCCGCGCCGGTGCCGCCCGGTTCAACGGCGCGATCCAGGCCGGCTACTTCATCCTCGCCGCCCGCGCGCACGGCCTCGCCGCCGGCCCGATGGGCGGCTTCGACGCCGACGCCGTCACCGCCGAGTTCTTCCCAGGCGGCCGCGAGAAGGCGATCCTCGCCGTGAACCTCGGCCTCCCCGGTGAGAACCCCTGGTTCGACCGACTGCCCCGGCTCGCCCACGACGACGTCGTGCGTTGGGCGTGAGCGCGATGACGCAGACCTACGCCGTCACCGGCGCGACCGGTGGCCTCGGGCACGGCATCGTGACCTCCCTGCTCGCCCGGGGTGTCGAGCCCTCGCACGTCGTCGCCGTCGTGCGTGACACCGCCAAGGCGGCTAATCTCGCCGACCTCGGTGTGACCGTCCGCGTCGGCGACTACGACCGGCCCGAGACCCTCGCCACCGCGTTCGCCGGTGCCGACGTGCTGGTGCTCGTCAGCAGCAGCGACCCGGGCCGGCGCATCCCGCAGCACACCGCGGCGATCGAGGCCGCGAACGCCGCCGGTGTCTCCCGGATCGTCTACACCAGCGCCCCGCTGGCCGACACGTCGTCGTTCTCGCTGGTCGACGACCACCGCGCGACCGAGGAACTGTTGCAGGCGGGAACGGTCCCGTACACCGTGCTGCGCAACAACTGGTACGTCGAGAACTACACCCGCGACCTCGACGCCACGCTGGCGCGGGGTGCGGCCGTGGGTTCCGCGCACGACGGCAAGGTCGGCGTCGCCCTGCGCGCCGAGTACGCCGAAGCCGCGGCGGCCGCCGCGTTGCAGGACGGCGACGCGAGTGCGGTCCACGAGCTCGCCGGCCCGCTCGTCACGCTCGCGGAGTTCTACGCGGCACTGTCCGACGCGACCGGCACCACGGTGGCCTACGTGGACCTGTCCACCGAGGACCACCTCGCCGCGCTGCTCGAGGCGGGTCTGCCCGATCCGGTCGCGGGATTCGTCGTCTCGATCGACACCGCGATCGCCAAGGGCGAGCTCGCCACGGCCCCCGACGAGTTGAACGCCCTGCTCGGCCGCCCGGCCACGCCGCTGCCCGAGGCGCTGCGCATCCTGCTGAAGGGCTGAGGCCCGCCCCGCCGCCGCTCCGCCGCGGGGATCAGTGATCGGGATCGTGCGTCATGTCGCCGGGAACCGATCGTCGATCCCGCGGGCGGCGCCGGAGCTATTCCTTCGTGGTCTCGCGCCCCATGAGCATCCGGACCGCTTCCTGGGGCGCGAGGCCGTGATGACACACGGCGTCGACCGTGCGGCAGATCGGCATGTCCACGCCGGCGCGGGCCGCGAGTTCCAGCACGGCCGCGCACGACTTCACGCCCTCGACCACCTGGCCGTGGGTGGCTTCCTGCGCGTGCTGCAACGATTCGCCGCGGCCGAGCCGCTCCCCGAAGGTGCGGTTGCGCGAGAGCGGTGAGACGCAGGTGGCCACGAGGTCGCCCAGGCCCGCGAGCCCCGCGAACGTCAGCGGGTTCGCACCGAGCGGCTCGCCGAGTCGCGCCGTCTCGGCGAGCCCGCGGGTGATGAGCGAACCCAGGGTGTTGTCGCCGAACCCCAGCCCGCGCGCCATCCCGCACGCGAGCGCGATGACGTTCTTGACCGCGCCACCGAGCTCGCAGCCCACGACGTCGACGTTGGTGTACGGGCGGAAGTAGGGCGTGGTCGTGGCATCCTGCAACGATGCCGAACGGGCTTCGTCGGTGCACGCGATGACGGTGGCCGTGGGTTGACCGGCCGCGATCTCCCGGGCGAGGTTGGGCCCGGAGACCACGGCGATCCGCGCGGCGGGAAGCCCCGCGACCTCCGCGATCACCTCGCTCATCCGCTTCGCGGTGCCGAGCTCGATCCCCTTCATCAGCGAGAGCAGCGTGGAGTCGTCGGGCAGCAGCGGCGCCCACGTCGTGAGGTTGTGCCGGAGCTGCTGGGCGGGCACCGCGAGCGCGATCAGTGACGCGCCGTCGAGCGCGGCGCGGGCATCGGAGGTCGCGACCAGTGCCGGGGGCAGCGAGACACCCGGCAGGTAGTCGGGGTTCTCGTGCGCGTCGTTGATCCGGTCCGCGATCTCGTCACGCCGTGCCCACAGGCGGACCGGCGTGCCGGCGTCGGCCAGCACCTTGGCGAAGGCGGTGCCCCACGACCCGGCACCGAGGACGGCGGCCGCGACCATCAGGCCGGGCCCGGCGGGGTGTTCTCGACGGGCGGCGCCGGGACGGCCGGGCGTTGCTCGCCGCGCGCCGCCGCCACCTGGTCCACCAGCGCCGTCATGACCGTGCGGGTGATCGTGCGCAGCGTCTCCGCGGTGGGCGCCACCGGACCGTCCTCGCCGCCGCGCCACTGCGACAGGTCCACCGGCGGACCGGCGACGATCGTCGCCTCGCGCCGCGGGAACACCTTGAAGCTCTTGCGGTAGACGTCGATCGTCTGCGGGCCCCACTGCCCCACCGGCACCACCGGGATCTCGGGTGCGAGCAACGCCAGCCGCGCGATCCCGGTCTTGCCGGCCGCGGGCCAGAAGTCGGGATCCCGGGTGACCGTGCCCTCCGGGTACACGATGATCGTCTCGCCGCGGCGCAGCGCGGCGACGGCGGAGTCCAACGCCTGCTTGGCGTTCGGGCCGCCGCGGTGCACGGGGACCTGCCCCATGCCGCGCAGCCCGCGACCGAGCACCGGGACGTCGAACAGGCTGTCCTTGGCCAGGTAGCGCGGGTTGCGGCCGCCGTCGTAGACGAAGCGGCCGACGATCACGGGGTCGGCGTAACTGATGTGGTTGACGGCGAGGATCACCCCACCGGTGGGCGGGAGGTTCTCGACGCCGCGGTACCGCAGCTTGAACAGCAGACCGGCCGGGACCCCCACGACGAGCATGGCGGCGCGGAACCACGGGGTGGCGGGCTCGGTCCGGTTCCGGCCCCGCTGCTTGACGACCCCGGTGCGCGAGGATCTGGAAGACACGGGTGCAGTCTGCCGGACGGCGGGCGGTGGAGCGCCGACACCGGCCCGGTGTCGTCGCATCCCGCGCCTCCGCGCGAGAATCGGACGGGTGGACGAGGCGTCGGAGCTCCGCTGGGTCGTGCTGCTGCCGGTGAAGGCGGTCGCCTCGTCGAAGTCGCGGCTGCAACCGGCGTTCCCGGATCCGCAGCGGCTCGCGGACCTCGTGACGGCGATGCGCCGGGACACCGTCGCCGCGGTCCGGGACACGCCCGGCGTGGTCGGCATCGTCGCCGCGGTCGACGCCGCGTCGTCCGCCGGGGATCTCGGACCCGGGGTCGAGGTCGTCGTCCAGGACGAGCCCGGGCTCAACGCCGCACTGCGGGCCGCCGACGCGCACGCCGCCGCCCGTTTCCCGCACGCCGGCCGGATCGCCGTGGTCGGGGACCTGCCCTCGCTCACGCCGACGGCGCTGCGCGGGGT
>CAXUNA010000030.1:0-13569 GCA_964252095.1 uncultured Jatrophihabitans sp.
GTCCGACCTGCTCGACCGGCCACACGTCGCCCGCGCTGCGGAGCCGGCCGTCGGCGTCCAGGCGGGGCATGCCGCCGACCTGGCCCTGCTCGAAGCGGACCTCGGTGACGTCGAGGACCTCGCCGAGCGCGGTGCGGACGGCGGCGACGGTCGACCGGCCGGGGGAGGCGCCGCCGGCGAGATCCGCGACCCGGGCGATGGTGGTGAGGTAGCGGGCGTCGAGATCGGCGACCGTGCGGTGGTGGCGGCCGCGCACGGCGATCTCGGTGACAGCGGCGCCGACGACCAGCAGCAGCACGGCCGTCTCGACGTTGGCCCGCGAGCTGATCGCGAACGAGCCGTACGGCGGCGCGAGGAACAGGTCGAACCACGCGGTCGAGGCGACGGCACACAGCAGACCGCCGGCGCGGTGGCCGCGGGCCGCGACCGCGACGATCACCACGACCATGAGCAGGGCGGTGGCCGCCTCGGGCAGGGACTTCCGCCACGGCAGGACCACGAGCGCGACCGCGAGCGGCGCGAGGACGGCGACCAGCGGCACGATGGCCACGGCGTGGCGGTGCCGGTCCAGCAGAGTGCGCATCCGCCCACGGTGCGCGCCCGCGCGGTCGTTGTCCGCTGTGCGCGCCGGATCGTCACGGAACCCTCACGGCGAACGGGGTCGGATACGGTCGACCCGTGCCGGGTTCCACCGAGACCGACGTCGTCACCGCCTCGGGTCCGGCGCGGGTGGCGCTGTCCGCGGGCACCCCGGGCACGGGCCTGCTCGTCCTCACCCACGGCTCGGCCGGCAGCGTCGAGGCGCCGGACCTGCTCGCACTCCGCGACGTCGCGCTGACCCTGGGGTGGACCGTCGCCGCGGTGACCCAACCGTTCCGGCTCGCCGGTCGCCGCAACCCCGGCGCCCCCGCGGGCCAGGACGCCGCCTGGCACGAGGTCGTCACCGCGGTGCGGGTGGCCGTGCCGGGTCCGCTCGTCCAGGCCGGCCGCTCGAACGGCGCACGGGTGGCGTGCCGGACCGCGGACGAGCTCGGGGCGGCCGGCGTGATCGGTCTGGCGTTCCCGGTGCACCCGCCCGGGCGTCCCGAGAAGGACCGGCTGGCCGAGCTCGGGGCACCGACCTGCCGGGTGCTGGTGGTGCAGGGCGACCACGACCCGTTCGGGATGCCGAAGCCCGCGCGCGGCCGCCGCAAGGTCGTCGTCGTCGCCGGAGCGGACCACGCGTTGCGGAACGCCCGGGCCGTCGTCACCCGCGAGGCGCGGACGTTCCTGCGTGCGATCTCTGCACAGTCGGGCTGACCACCCGTGACAGCCCGCGGCGGCGCGTGGCAGTGTCCCGACGGTGAGCAACGCCGCCGACGTCCGCGCCGCCCGTGACCTGCTGCTGACCCACCGTGAGGACCTCGCGGCCGCCCAGGCCGCGTTCGCGTGGCCGCAGCCGGAGTTCTTCAACTGGGCGATCGACTGGTTTGACGGCGTGCTCACCGCGGACCACCCCGACCGGGTGGCGCTGCGGATCGTCGAGCCCGACGGCAGCGACGCCGGCTACACGTTCGCGCAGCTGTCGGAGCGCTCCGACCAGCTCGCGGGTTGGCTGCGCTCGCACGGGGTGGCGCGCGGTCAGCGGGTGCTGCTGCTGCTCGGCAACCAGGTGGAGCTCTGGGAGTCGATGCTCGCCGCGGCCAAGCTCGGGGCCGTGGTCATCCCCGCCACCACGATGCTCGGCCCGGTCGACCTGCGCGACCGGATCGACCGCGGTGACGTCGCGGCCGTCATCGCCCGCTCGGACGTCACCGCCAACTTCGCCGAGGTGCACGGCTCCTACGTGCGGATCGCGGTCGGGGAACCGGTCGAGGGCTGGCTGCGGTTCGCCGACTCCGAGACCTCGTTCGACCACTTCTCACCCGACGGCGAGACCCGCGCCGACGACCCGCTGCTGCTGTACTTCACGTCGGGGACGACGGCCCTTCCCAAGCTCGTGCAGCACACCCACGCGAGCTACCCGATCGGCCACCTCACCACCATGTACTGGATCGGGCTGCAGCCGGGCGACGTCCACCTCAACGTGTCCAGCCCGGGGTGGGCGAAGCACGCGTGGTCGTGCGTGTTCGCGCCGTGGCTCGCCGGCGCCACCATCGCGGTGTACAACTACGCGCGGTTCGACGCCGGGGCGATGCTCGACGTGCTGCAACGGTTGCACGTGACAACGTTCTGCGCGCCGCCGACGGTGTGGCGGATGTTGGTGCAGGCCGACCTCGGCGCGTGGGAACTGCCCGCCCTGCGCGAGGTCGTCGGCGCGGGGGAGCCGCTCAACCCCGAGGTCATCTCCCACGTCCAGCGGGTGTGGGGCAAGACGATCCGCGACGGCTTCGGGCAGACCGAGTCGTCGCTGCAGATCGGCAACCCGCCCGGTCAGCGGATCGAGCTGGGCTCGATGGGCCGGCCCCTGCCCGGGTTCGACGTCGTCCTCGTCGACCCCGTGACCGGCGAGCGGGGCGCCGTCGAAGGTGAGATCTGCCTCGACCTCGACGGCCCGCACGGCCGTCCCGTGGGTCTCATGACGGGCTACCGCCGCGACGGCGAGCACGCCGACGACGACGCGATGGCCGCGGCGATGGCGGGCGGCGTCTACCACACCGGTGACGTCGCGACCCGTGACGCGGACGGCTACATCACCTTCGTCGGCCGCACCGACGACGTGTTCAAGGCGTCGGACTACCGGATCAGCCCGTTCGAGCTGGAGAGCGTGCTCATCGAGCACCCGGCGGTGGCCGAGGCCGCGATCGTGCCGGCGCCCGACCCGGTGCGGCTCGCCGTGCCGAAGGCGTACGTCGTCCTCGCCCCTGGCCACGAGCCCTCGCCCGAGCTGGCCTACGCCATCCTCGACCACGCGCGGGCGAATCTCGCCGCCTACAAGCGGATCCGTCGCCTCGAGTTCGCCGATCTGCCCAAGACGATCTCCGGCAAGATCCGCCGGGTCGAGCTGCGGACCGCCGAGCGCGACCGCGGTGACGAGCGGCCGGCGGGGGAGTACCGGGACGACGACCCGCGCTGAGCGGTCGGGCCGCCGCGGCCGGGGACCTCAGACGCCGCCGACGATCTCCGTGCGCTCGTCGAGCAGGTGGCTGATGCGGCGCAGGGCGTGCAGCACCTCGACGCCGATCGGACCGTCGGTGGAACTGGCGAGGACCGCGCGCAGGTGGTTGTTGGAGAACTGCAGCACCCGCCGCCCGGCCGGCGTGAGCACGATGAGCCGGCTGCGGCGGTCGGTGGGGTGCTGGGTGCGGCGGATGTGGCCCGCGCGCTCCAGCCGGTCGAGGATCGCGGTCACGGTGCCGGAGCTCAGCAGCATCCGGCTGCCGATCTGGTGCGGTGTGAGCGGCTGGCCCGCCTCGGACAGCAGGCTCAGGACCACCGACTCGACGGCCCCGATCCCGAAGTGTTCCGCGATCGCGGCCCGGTAGCGGTCGCCGGCGATGAGCACGGCGCGCAGCGCGACGACCGCCTGCTCGACGGCGTGGTCGGAGGCGTCCGGGTCGACGTCGTCCTCGTCGTCGTGGCCGACAGCGTGGTCGAGATCGGGGTCGGCGGTGTCGACAGCGTGATCGTCGGCGGACATGCGCTCATGATAGCCAGGGAAACTCGAAACACGAGTGACCCGGGCCCGGAGCGGCTCAGGCGGTGTCCGCGACCGCCGCGTACTGCGCGCCCGCCGCCCGGAGCAGGTCGTCCGGGGCCAGCTCGACCGCGAGACCGCGCTGCCCGGCCGAGACCAGCACGCGGTCGAACAGCACCGCCGTCTCGTCCACGACGCAGGGCACAGCGGTCTTCTGACCGATGGGGGAGATGCCGCCGCGGACGTACCCGCTGCTGCGTTCGGCGGCCGTGAGGTCGGCCATGGTGGCCCGCTTGGCCCCGACGGCGCGGGCGAACGCTCTGAGATCGAGTTTCCCCGCGACCGGCACGACGCCGCACGCGAGGGCCGCCCGGCGACCCGGTGTGCCGCCGGTCTCCAACTCCGCGAGCAGCGTCTTGAAGAAGCGGTCGGGCTCGACGCCGAGCGCCGCGACCGCCTCGTCCCCGAACGCCGTCGAGCGGGGGTCGTGCGCGTACGGGTGCAGCAGGTAGTCGATCCCGAGCTCGTCGAGCCGGGCGAGAGCGGGCGTGGCGGCCACGGTGCGGGACCTTAACGGGAATGCCTGCGGTGGCCCGGCGCGTTCCGCCCCCGATGAACGCCATCCTCGAACGTCACGACGACGCGGCCCCCGCTCCGGGCGCCGTCGCCGCCTCCGTCACCGTGCGCCCGGTCGCCGCCGGGCGCCCCGCCGTACGATCGCAGGCACGGACCGGTGCGGCACCGGCCGGGGAGGGGACCGTGACGTCGGCCAGTGGGACGCCCGTGGACGGCGACGCCGTCGAGATCGAGATCGACCGCGACACCCTGGACCGTGCGCCGGAGGAGACGACGGAGCAGCGGCGCGAGCGCTTCGAGCGCGACGCCCTGCCGTTCCTCGACCAGTTGTACGCCGCGGCGATGCGCATGACCCGCAACCCGGCCGACGCCGAGGACCTGGTGCAGGAGACGTACGTCAAGGCGTTCGCCGCGTTCCACCAGTTCACCCAGGGCACGAACCTCAAGGCGTGGCTGTACCGCATCCTCACCAACGCCTTCATCAACAACTACCGCAAGAAGCAGCGCCAGCCGCAGGAGAGCAATTCCGAGAACGTCGAGGACTGGCAGCTCGCCCGCGCGGAGTCGCACACCTCGACCGGCCTGCGCTCGGCGGAGATGGAAGCGCTCGACCACCTCCCCGACTCCGACGTCAAGGAAGCCCTGCAGTCGCTGCCGGAGGACTTCCGGCTCGCCGTGTACCTCGCCGACGTCGAGGGCTTCGCCTACAAGGAGATCGCCCAGATCATGGGCACCCCGATCGGCACCGTCATGTCCCGCCTCCACCGGGGGCGGCGCCAGTTGCAGAAGCTGCTCGCCGACTACGCCCACGGTCGTGGCCTGGTCGGCGCCGACACCGGGAGCGACGCGTGAGTCACCAGGAGCCCGCCGGCCGTCCGGCCACCCCGTCGGACCACCTCGCCGCGGTGGCGCCGGGCGGCGTCGACTGCTCGGCCGTCCTCGCCGACGTCTTCCTCTACATCGACGACGAGGGCGACGTCGACGCGCGCGAGCGCATCCGCAGCCACCTCGAGGACTGCGCGCCCTGCCTGCGTCACTACGGCGTGGAGCGCGACGTCAAGGCGCTCATCGCGCGCTGCTGCGGTGGCGACCGCGCCCCCGACAGCCTCCGGACGTCGATCCGCGTGTCCCTGTCGAGCGTCAGCGTCGACGGCACCACCGTCGAGAGCTCGTCGGTGGAGTTCCGCCAGACCTTCTGATCCGTGCGGACCGGCCCCAGGGCGCGGTTCAGTGCGCCTTGGTCTGCAGCGGGTCGAGCTCGGCCACGACGCCGGCGTCACCGGAGTCGCTGTAGTAGTCGGCGGGGTGCGTCTCGTCGGTGCCGCGCGGCACCTTGACCGCGCGGAACACCACGGTCAGGACGGCGGCCACCACCACGTTGAGGATGAGTGCGGTGAACCCGATGTACCACTGGGTGTCGGTGCCGGGGAAGTTCGCGAGCGACCCGCCGAAGTGGTTCGTGACGGCCGACTTCTGCTGGTACGCCATCACCGTGCCGTAGACCATGCCGACCGCCCAGCCGAGCAGCAACGCCCAGCGGTCGAACCACGGCGTGTAGAGGCCGACGACGATCGCGAGCAGGGTCTGCAGGATCCAGACCCCGCCCAGCAGCTGCAGGTTGATCGCGTTCTGCCGGTCGAGGAACAGCACGAACGCGAGCGCCCCGAACTTCACGACCAGCGAGACGATCTTGCTGACCTTCGCCTCCTGCGCGGGCTTGGCGTCGGGCTTGATGAACTCGCGGTAGATGTTGCGGGTGAACAGGTTGGCCGCGGCGATCGACATGATGGCCGCGGGCACGAGCGCACCGATGGCGATGGCCGAGAACGCGATCCCCGCGAACCAGCTCGGGAACTGCTGCTCGAAGAACGCCGGCACCGCGAGTTGCGGGTTGGCCTTGCCGTCGGCGCCGATGACCGAGGTCTTCGCGGCGATCGCGGCGAAGCCGATGAGGGCGAGGAAGCCCAGCATCAGCGAGTAGAGCGGCAGCACCGTGGTGTTGCGGCGGATGGTGTTGCGGCTCTTGCTCGCCAGCACGCCGGTCATGGAGTGCGGGTACATGAACAGCGCGAGGGCCGAGCCGAGCGAGAGCGTGGCGTAGGCGAACGCCGACTGCTGACCCGGGATGAGCGCGCCGGTCGGTTTCCCGGTGGCCGGGTTGACCTTCGCGAGTTTCGCCCCGGCGGCGTCGAAGATCTGCGCGAAGCCGAACTTCGTCGCGATGAGCACGATCGCCACGATGATCACGATGTAGATGAGGAAGTCCTTGACGAACGCGATGAGCGCCGGCGCCCGCAACCCCGAGGAGTACGTGTAGGCCGCGAGGACGGCGAACGCGACCAGCAACGGCAGGTCACGCAGGAACACGTTGTCGGCACCGCCGAGCCCGGCGACGTCGAGCACCGCCTGGATGCCCACGAGTTGCAGGGCGATGTACGGCATCGTCGCGATGATCCCGGTGACGGCGACGGCCAGGGACAGCGCGCGCGAGCCGTAGCGGCCACGGACGAAGTCGGCCGGCGTCACGTAGCCGTGCTTGTGGGCCACCGACCACAGGCGCGGCAGCACCACGAACGCGAACGGGTAGATCATCACCGTGTACGGCACGGCGAAGAAGCCGCTCACCGCGCCGGTCGCGTACATCGCGGCGGGCACCGCGACGAACGTGTACGCCGTGTAGAGGTCGCCGCCCAGCAGGAACCAGGTGATCCACCCGCCGAAGCCGCGCCCGCCCAGGCCCCACTCGTCGAGGCTCTCCTCGCGGGTCTCGCTCCGGCGCCACCGCGCGGCCATGAACCCCGCGACCGTGACGACCACGAAGAAGAAGATCAGGACGCCGAGCGCGACGCCGTCGACACCGTGCTTCACCGTCGGTCACCCCGCCCACGCCGCGCCCGCTGGACCACCAGGTAGGCGGCGAACGTCAACACCGAGGCCCCGACGACCGCGGCCATCTGGAACCAGTAGAAGAACGGGAACCCCAGCAGTTCAGGTCCCCGCCGCGCGTAGAGCGGCACGATGCACAGCACCACGACCGGGATCAGCAGCAGCACCACGGCGATGACCGCCGGGCCCACCGGCAGCGGCCGCTTGTCGGGTGGCGGCTGGTCGCTCCTGCGCAGGTCGGACATCGGTGGCCCCTGTCGTGTGGCGGTGCTCATCTGCGGCGAAATCGTCGGAAACCCTAGCGCCTCGCCCAGCCCGCACCCAGCCCGCCGCACGCACCGCCCGTCGGGGAGCCCGTGGGACGATGGACCGCGATGGCCACGCTCGCCGATGTCCTCGCCGCCCGCACCGACCTCCCCGACGACGCGGTCGCCCACCTGCAGCGACTCGTCCAGGAGTGGCAGCTGCTCTCCGACCTGTCGTTCGCGGATCTGCTGCTCTGGGTGCCGTTGCGCGCCCGCGACGGTGACGACCGCCCCGCACCGGAGTTCGTGTGCGTCGCCCAGTGCCGGCCCACCACGGCACCGACCGCGTACCAGGACGACCGGGTCGGCCAGGTCGAGGCCGGTTCCGGCATCCACACCGCCCTGACCGAGGCCCGCATCTACCGCCCGCCGAGCGACGACTGGGTCGACGGCGTGCCGGTGCGACGCGAGGCGGTCCCCGTCCGGTGGGGCGACGACGTCGTCGCCGTCATGGGCCGCGACAGCAACCAGACCACGGTGCGGCACCCGAGCCAGCTGGAACTGGCGTACCTGCAGAGCGCCGCCGACCTCACCTCGATGGTCGCCGACGGCGCGTTCCCGGGGCCCGCCCGCAGCGACGACTTCGGGGCCGGGCCGCGCGCCGGTGACGGCCTGCTGCGGCTCGACCGCAACGGGACGATCCTCTACGCGAGCCCCAACGCGCTGTCCGGGTTCCGGCGGCTCGGCGTCACGGGCAACCTCATCAACGCCCGCATCGAGGACACCCTCGCGCAGGCGTCGGCCGGCGATCCGCTGCAGGTGGCCGACCTCGCCCAGGGCGTCGCGACCGCGCTCTCGGGGATCGAGCCGCCGAGCCACGAGGTCGACATCCGCGGCGCCACCGTCCGGTTCCGGGTGCTGCCGCTGCGGCCCCGCAACCAGGCCCTCGGGGCCCTGGTCCTGCTGCAGGACATCACCGAGCTGCGCCGGCTCGACCGGCAGATCCTCAGCAAGGACGCGACCATCCGGGAGATCCACCACCGGGTGAAGAACAACCTGCAGACCGTCGCCGCGCTGTTGCGGTTGCAGGCGCGGCGCACCGCGGCGCCCGAGGCGCGGCTCGCGCTCGAGGAGTCGATGCGGCGGGTCAGCTCGATCGCGATGGTGCACGAGACGCTGTCGACCTCGATCGACGAGACGGTCGCCTTCGGGGAGATCGTCGACCGGCTGCTGCAGATGCTCACCGAGATCGCGCCCGGTGACGCCCGGATCACGATGCGCCGCACGGGGGAGTTCGGCCCGTTGCCCGCGGAGGTGGCGACGTCGTTGGTGCTGATCCTCACCGAGCTGGTGCAGAACGCGCTCGAACACGCCTACCCGGCCGGGACCTCGGGAACGGTGGAGGTGACCGCCCGGCGCGACGAGCGCGAGCTCGAGGTCACGGTGCGCGACGACGGCGTGGGACTGCGGGACGGCTTCACCCTCGACGGCACCGACCGGCTCGGACTGCAGATCGTCCGGACGCTGGTGACCGCCGAGCTGTCCGGGACCGTCACGTTGCGGCCCCGGGACGACGACGGCCGCGGGGCGGAAGCCGTGGTGCGGCTCCCGGTCCCCGCGGCCGGATCGGCTGACGCGGTGTCCTGAACTGGCAGGACCGTGCTGGTGGTGCGGTCAGGCGGTGCGAGCGCGCTGACGGGCCGTGCGACGCTTGAGCGCGCGGCGCTCGTCCTCGGAGAGCCCGCCCCAGACGCCCGCGTCCTGGCCGGACTCGAGGGCCCAGGTGAGGCATTCCTGGACGACCGGGCAGCGCCGGCAGACGCTCTTGGCCTGCTCGATCTGCAGCAGGGCGGGGCCCGTGTTGCCGATCGGGAAGAAGAGCTCGGGGTCCTCGTCACGGCAGATCGAGCGGTGACGCCAATCCATGGGGTGTTCTCCTGTTCGCCGGAGCCGGTGGTGCTCCGGTGGTCGTCGGACGTTGCTGCTGGGGTCGCCCCGGAGTGCAGGTGGGGCGGTCGGGCGTCACCCGTGCGCGTTCGGTGGGCTCGTACCCCGGCCGCCGTCCGTTGTCACGGTCCGGTGACCGGAAGTGGCTCCGGCGCGCGATGTCTCTCGGGTCGTCCGTCCTCGTCCTGTGGGTAGGTGGGTGTCGGTGTGAAGCCGAACAGATCGTGCGGTGTCAGATGGTGCAGACGTGCGGTCGTGCTCGGCCCCGGTCGTCGCGGGCCGCTTGTGAATTCTTTCACGAGCCCCGGCGGCGGGCAACCGTTCTGCGGTGCGAGGTGGCGCACCCCCGGGTGACAGGGGAGTTCGGGCTGCTGGCATCCTGTGCACACTCGGAGCCGTCATGGGTCCGGGCACATCGGGCGGCGGGCGCGAAGACGCGACGCTCGGGGAGCTCAGTCCTTTCGCTGAGCGACCTCGTTCGGGGGGTGCCGACCGGCAGTCGCGATCGCGGCTGTCCGTTTTGCAGGTGATCGTGCCGGTTCTCGGACGATCTGTCACCCCAGCGTTGCGGATCCGGCGCGCCGCGCGCAAGGCCTATCCGGCGGAAATGCTCCTGCCGCCGGGTCCGGGCCCATCAGCCGACCCACACCAGTTGCCGGGGAAGCAAAGCCGCCGTCAGCCTCGTCCGGCGGTGCGGGGTGCTCAGCCGGCGATCGTCAGCGCCTTTGGCACCGACCGGATCTCGACCTGCTCCCGCTCGCCCAGGAAGTCGCCGTCGACCTGGAACGGCATCGGCCGCGAGGCGGTGAGCACCAGCCCGGGCAGGTCGTGACACAGCAGCACGCCGCGGCCGCGGGGCCGGGGCTCGGCGGCGAGCATCTGGGAGAAACCCCGGATCGCGCTGGGCAGCCGCATCGACCGACGCGCGTAGAGGTCGATCCCGGTGTCGAACGAGGCCTGCGGGGTGGGGCGGATCGGCCGGTCGCCGACGAACGTCCACGGGTCCGCGTTGGTCGCGATGGCGAAGTGCAGGCCGTCGACCTCGGTGCCGTCGTCGAACCGGACCGACAGCGCGGGGTGCCGGCGGTCCTCCCGCAGGAACGTCCGCAGCCCCGTGCGGGCGTAGAGCGCATGGGTCGACGGCCTGCCCTTGGCCCGGACCCGTTCGACGTCACGGACGATCGCCGCGTCGAACCCGATGCCCGCGGCGAAGACGAACCAGCGGCTGTCGGCGCGGCCGAGGCTCACCGTGCGGCGACGGCCCTCCCGCAGCGCGTCGAGCAGGTGGCCGGTCGCCTCGATCGGGTCGGTGGGCAGTCCCAGTGCCTTCGCGAACACGTTGGTGGAGCCGGCCGGGATCAGCCCGAGCGCGGGGACCCCCGGGTGCACGCCGTCGGTGAGGATGCCGTTGACGACCTCGTTGGCGGTGCCGTCGCCGCCGAGCGCGACCACCAGGTCGACACCGGAGCGCATCGCCCGGCAGGCGAGCGCGGCGGCGTGGCCCCGGTTCGACGTCTCGGCGAGGTCGAGACCCTCGATCGGGCCGGTCGACTCCTCGAGCAGGTCCGCCTCGCTCGCGAGCGCCCGCATGACGACGTCGCGCTGACGGTCGGTGACGCCGGTCGCGCGGGGGTTGGTGATGACCAGCGCGCGCACGTAGGCGGACAGTACGGCAGCAGTTCGACGGCGGTGTCGCGGCGGTTACCGTGGACGTCGTGACCGACCGGGACGACAGCGGGCCCGGCTCCGCGGACACCGGGACCGACGTCCGGAGCGGCGTCGTGCCCGGCACGTTGCTCGCCGCCGTCGTGATCGTGCTGCTCGAGGCGGTGGCGCTCGTCGCGGTCGCGGTCGTGGTGCTGGTCGAGACGGTGTTCGGGACGCCCGAGGACGTCACGGGCTCCCTGCTGCAGGCCGCGCTCGCCGTCCTGGGCGCCGTGTTGCTCGCCGCCGGCGCCCGCGCGTTGGCCCGGGTGCGGCCGTCGGCCCGCACGCCCGTGCTGGTGCTGCAGTTGCTGGCGCTGCCCGTTGCGTACAGCCTCTGGTTCCAGGGCAGCGGCCGCCCGCAGATCGGCGCGCCCATCGCGATCGCCGCGCTGGTGACGATCTACCTGCTGTTCGCGCCGCCGTCCCGCGCGGCCCTCGACCGCGTCGAGTAGACCGCGGCGCGGCGGTCCGCCGCCGTCAGTCCTCGATCAGCTGGTCGCGGAGCTTCGCCAGGCTGCGGGCGACCAACCGGCTGACCTGCATCTGCGACAGGCCGACGATGGTCGCGATCTCCGCCTGGGTCTTGCTCGCGAAGAACCGCAGGATGAGGATCTGCCGTTCCCGTTCGGGCAGGGACTCGATCATCGGGCGCAACGCCTCGCGGGACTCGACGTGGTCGAGCCGGGCGTCGACGTCACCCAGGGTCTCGTGCACCGGCTGGCCGCTGCGGCCGACGGTCATCGAGTCCAGCGGCACGCCCGCGTAGGCGCGCGCCGACTCCAGGACGTCGACGACCTCGTCCTCACTGATGTCGAGGCGCTTCGCGAGCTCCGGCACGGTCGGAGCGCGGCCGAGTTCGTGCGAGAGCTCGGAACGGGTGGTCGACATCGCGGTCTGCAGTTCCTGCAGGCGGCGCGGGACGCGGACCAGCCACCCGGCGTCACGGAAGTGGCGCTTGATCTCGCCGAGGATGGTCGGCGTGGCGTAGGTCGAGAACTCCAGGCCGCGTTCGAGGTCGAACCGGTCGATCGACTTGATCAGCCCGATGACACCGACCTGGACGAGGTCACCGAGCGGTTCGTTGCGCCCGGTGAAGCGGCGCGCGAGGTACTCGACCAGCGGCAGGTGCAGCTCGACCAGTTCGTCGCGCACCCGCTGACGCTTGCTGCTGCCCTCCGGCGCCTCGTGCAGCCGGGTGAACAACTCCATCGCCTGCTCACGCTTGGCGGCGGCTCGCGCCTTGCGCTCGTCGCCGGTCTCGTGCCGGGCGGCGGCGCGTGCCGCGGCCCGACCAGCCGAGTCGATCACGGAGCGGCCGGTTCGCTGACGTCGGCGAGCACGGGGGAGCCGGCCTCTTCGGCGTCCTTGTGGAGCGTCAGGCCGAGCGTGTCGCCGGCGTCGCGGACGTCGGCGACGCGCGCGAGGGCGTCGAGCACGGTCCAGCCGAAGCCGCCCTGGTCGAGGGTCGCGCCGGCCGCGGCGGTGACGTCGACGGCGACCTCGATCGACTCGGCGCCGATGCGGAACCCGGTGCGGACCGTGGAGCCGCGGACGGCGAGCGGCATGAGCAGGGCGAACGCCTCGTCGACGGCGATGCGGAGGTCGTCGATCTCGTCGATGGTGAACGGCAGCCGTGCGGCGAGGCCCGCGGCGAGACTGCGGACGACGCCGACGTAGGCGACGTCGGCCGGCACCTCGAGGGCGACGACGGGGTCGTCGTCCGCTGGGGGTGCTCCGAGCGATGCGGTCACGTACTCACCTTCCGGGCAGCCGACGCCCGGCGGGCGCCGTGCGGGGTCTCGCGAAGGGTAACCGGCGTGGGCCGGTCCCCGCTGTGTCAGTCGGGCCGTCGGTACCCGCGGTGGTCCCGGGGGCGTCGCGGGCGGAGGTCACCGGGCGGGATTGGGGAAGTTCCACCCGGAGATGACGGGCGTGCCGTGCTCGCTGCCGAGGACCGACGGCGCTGCCGTGCCGAGCAGGAACTTGCCGCCGTCGAGGGCGGTGAGCCCGATCCAGCGGGCGCCGATCACCCGGCAGATGTGGCCGTGCGCGACGAGCACCACCGGCCCCTGCCGGGTCGCGGCCATGGCGCGCCGCAGCACGCGGTCGGCGCGCTCGGCGACACTCGCGGGGGAGTCGCCGCCGGGGACGAAGTGGGTCCACAGCGTCCACCCGGGGACGGTCTCCCGGATCTCGGGGGTGGTGAGGCCCTCGTAGTCGCCGTAGTCCCACTCGGCGAGGTCGTCGTCGACCGCGTCGACCCGCAGGCCGGCGAGCTCCGCGGTGCGGGTGGCGCGGGTGCGGGGGCTGGACAGCACGAGCGCGGGCTTGAGGTCGGCGAACATCGGCGCGAGGGCGGCGGCCTGCTGCTCGCCCTTCTCGGTGAGGGGGACGTCGGTGCGTCCGGTGTGCTTGCCGGTACGGCTCCACTCGGTCTCGCCGTGGCGGACCAACCAGATCGCGGCGTCGGCGGGGATCGGCCCCGTGTGCAACGATCCGACGGAGTCGGGCGCCCCCCCCCCGGCCCGCGCCCCCACCCCGGCGCCCGCCCCCCCCCGGGGGGGGGGGGGAGGCGCACACCCCCCGCCCGCG
>CAXUNA010000030.1:13579-15430 GCA_964252095.1 uncultured Jatrophihabitans sp.
CTCGGGGGGGGGGGGGGGGGCGGGGCCCGGTGTCAAACGACCGGAGGGGGGGGGCCGACGCCAGCTGGGCCGGCTCCACCTCGGCGGAGCCGGCCCCTGCCGGGTCGGTGTGGGAAGACGAACTCACGCGGCCTTCTTGGTCTCCCAGAAGATGTCGGAGATCTTGGCGATCTGGTCGAGCAGCTTCTGGCCGTCGGCCGGGTCGACCGTGCCCTTGCCGCCGGCGGCGCCGGCCTGCTTGGTGGCCTCGTTGAAGAGCTGGTGCAGCTCGGGGTACTTCTCGAAGTGCGGGGGCTTGAAGTAGTCGGTCCACAGCACCCAGAGGTGGTGCTTGACCAGCTCGGCCCGCTGCTCCTTGATGATCAGGGCGCGGGTGCGGAACACCGGGTCCTCGTTGCCCTGGTACTTCTCCATGATGGCCTTGACGGATTCGGCCTCGATGCGGGCCTGCGCGGGGTCGTACACACCACACGGCAGGTCGCAGTGGGCCGATGCAGTGACGGAGCGGTGAAGCAGTCGCACGGTTTGCCTCCTGGTTGAGACGGTCTGCTCGGACGGACGGTGGTCCCCGTGGTGGCGGATCGCCTGGGTCGCAGGGCCGCGGACCGGGGGTCCGAGGCCGTTCCCGACCCTACTCTGGGGGCCGTGGGATCCCTCCCCGCTCCCGGTGCCGACGAGACGTCCCTGGTCCCCCTGCAGCTCGTGACGGTCAGCGGGCCGTCGATGGTCCCGACGTTGCGTCCGGGCGACCGGCTGCTGGTGCGACGCGGCGGCCGGGCCCGGCCCGGCGACGTGGTCCTCGCGCGGTTCGACGACCTGCCCGGAACGCTCGTCGTGAAGCGGCTGCTGACGTGGGAGCCGGACAGCCGCGGGGTGCTCGCGAGCGACAACGCCGCGGCCGGCGGTGACAGCCGCACCCACGGCCTGGGCGTCGTGCTCGGGCGGGTGGTGCTGGTGCGGCGCGGCCGGAGGCTCCACCGGCCGGCGGCCGCGCCCGACCTGTGATGCGGACCCGCGTGGCACTGCTCACGCGCGGTCGGCGTGCGGTTGCGGGGCCGGGCAGACTTGGCGGCACCGGTCAGTTCCCCCTCGACGCGTCCCACACCCCCGGGAGCGTTCCTGCGGCCCGTGGACCACGTGCCCGCACCAGCTCCCGAACGAGAGGACGTCATGGTCAGCGTCGACCGGCCACCCTTCGACCCCGCGCACGAGGTCTTCCGCGCGCACGAGGGCGGCAAGCTGCGCGTCTCCTCGACGATGCCGCTCACCGACCGCCGCGCGCTGTCGATCGCGTACACCCCCGGCGTCGCCGAGGTCTGCACCGCCATCGCCGGTGACGTCGCCCTCGCCCGCGACTACACCTGGCGCTCGCGTCTGGTCGCGGTCGTCAGCGACGGCACGGCCGTGCTCGGGCTGGGCGACATCGGACCGGCGGCGTCGTTGCCGGTGATGGAGGGCAAGTGCGCCCTGTTCGCCGAGTTCGCCGGCCTCAACGCCGTGCCGATCGTGCTGTCGACGACCGATCCCGACGAGATCGTCGCGGCCGTCACGGCCATCGCGCCGTCGTTCGGCGGGATCAACCTCGAGGACATCTCCGCCCCGCGCTGCTTCGAGATCGAGGACCGGCTGCGGGCGACGCTGCCGATCCCGGTCTTCCACGACGACCAGCACGGCACGGCGATCGTGGTCCTCGCCGCCCTGCGCAACGCCGCCCTGCTCACCGGCCGCACGCTCGCCGACCTGCGGGTGGTCGTCAGCGGGGCCGGCGCCGCGGGCGTCGCGTGCACGAAGATCCTGCTCGCCGCGGGTGTCGGGGACATCGCGGTGTGCGACTCGCGCGGTGTGGTGCAC
>CAXUNA010000031.1:0-14056 GCA_964252095.1 uncultured Jatrophihabitans sp.
GCCCTGGCAGTCCCCGAACTCCTGAACCCGGCCCACCCAGGGGAGACCCGCACGCGTGACCACTCCCGCCGTGGGCGACGCCCCGCCGCCCCGCAACGTCCTGCTGATCGTGGTGAACACCGCGCTCGCGGTGTGGGGGCTGCTCGCCTTCGTCTCCGGGTTCCTGGACCGCTTCTCCGAGGACGGCGAGTTCGCCGGGTCGATCAAGGGGTTCAGTTACTCCTCGACCACGCTGCTGCCCGCCATCGCCCTCGGCACCGTCGGCATCATCGGCGCCGTGTCGCGCCGCGGGCCGCGGCAGGTGTACCTGCTGGCGCTCGCCGGCGCGATGTTCGCCGTCGAGGTCGGCGAACTGTTCACGTTCGGGGGTGACTTCGGCGGCGAGAGTCGCGGGAGTGGCTACTGGCTGCTGTTCGTCGCCGTGATCCTCGAGTTGCTCACCACCGCCGTCGGCGCGCTGGTCCAGACCGGCGTCATCGCGGTCGTCACGCGCTCGGACCGGCCCCCGCCTCCCGGCTACGTCGCCGGACCTCCCGCGTACGGCCAGCCGCCCTACGGCGCCGCGCCGTACGGCGGCGGCTACGCTGCCCCGCCGCCGTCCGGAGGTGCCTACCCGCCCGCCGGCGCCGGGTACACGAATCCGCCGCCGACCGGTGGCGGGTGGCAGCGTCCGGGCCCGTGACAGCGCGCACGGCAGGGCGGGTCGCCGGGGGCCACCGGGCCGTCCCGCGCTAGGCTCGCGACCGTTCCCGACGCTCGTCAACGGGCCGTCCCGAGAGGCGGACACGACGTCGGGTGAGGAGGTTCCACCCTGCCCGTGAACAGCACCCCGGCAGCCACGCGGAGCACAGCGCCGACGACGGATCCCGCCACCGCGACCGTCCTCTCGGCCGGCGACATCGGCCGCACGGTCGACCGCATCGCCCATCAGATCCTCGAGAAGAACGCCGGCAGCGCCGGTCTGGTCCTGCTCGGCCTGCCCACCCGCGGCGTGCCGCTCGCACGCCGGCTCGCCGCCCGCGTCACCGCGTTCGGGGACCGCGAGATCGCGGCCGGCGCGCTCGACATCACCCTCTACCGCGACGACCTCCGCTCCGGCGGCGGCATCCGCGCGCTGCACGAGACGGTCCTGCCCGAGGGCGGCATCGACGGCGCGACGGTGGTGCTGGTCGACGACGTGCTGTTCTCCGGCCGGACCGTGCGCGCCGCGCTCGACGCCCTGCGCGACCTCGGCCGTCCCGCCGCCGTCGAACTCGCGGTGCTGGTCGACCGCGGCCACCGGGAGCTGCCGATCCGCGCCGACTACGTCGGCAAGAACATCCCCACCGCCGCCGACCAGAGCGTCCGCGTCCGGTTGGTCGAGACCGACGGCGACGACGCCGTGCTGCTCGTCGGAGGCGGTGCGTCGTGAAGCACCTGCTCTCGGCCGCCGATCTCGGTCACGACGACGCCGTCGCCGTGCTCGACACCGCCGAGCGCCTCGACGCCGCGCTGGTCGGGCGCGAGATCAAGAAGCTGCCGCCCCTGCGCGGGCGCACGGTCGTCAACCTGTTCTACGAGGACTCCACCCGCACCCGGACCTCGTTCGAGCTCGCGGCGAAACGGTTGAGCGCCGACGTCATCAACTTCGCGGCCAAGGGCAGCAGCGTCAGCAAGGGCGAGTCGCTCAAGGACACCGCGCTGACGCTCGAGGCCATGGGCGCCGACGCCGTGGTGATCCGGCACCCCGCGAGCGGTGCGGCCCACCGGCTCGCCGGCTGGGTGCAGGGCAAGGTCGTCAACGCGGGCGACGGCACCCACGAGCACCCCACCCAGGCCCTGCTCGACGCGTTCACCATCCGGCGTCGGCTGCGCGGCGGCGAGGGTGATCTCGAGGGGTTGCAGGTGACGATCGTCGGCGACGTCCTGCACTCCCGGGTCGCCCGGTCGAACGTCTGGCTGCTCACCGCGCTCGGGGCGTCGGTGCGGCTGGTGGCTCCGCCGACCCTGGTGCCGATCGGCGTCGAGGACTGGCCGGTCGAGATCGGCTACGACCTCGACGAGGGTCTCGCGGGCTCCGACGTCGTGATGATGCTGCGGGTCCAGCACGAACGGATGTCGCAGAGCTACTTCCCGAGCTCGCGCGAGTACGCCCAGCGCTACGGCCTGGACGTCCGCCGGTTGGGACTGATGAAGGACGACGCCGTGGTCATGCACCCCGGCCCGATGAACCGGGGGATGGAGATCAGCGCCGAGGTGGCGGACGACCCGAAGCGGTCGACGATCGTCGAGCAGGTGGCGAACGGGGTGTCGGTGCGGATGGCCGTGCTCTACATGATGCTGGCGGGCGGCGACTCCGAGTGACCGAACTGCTGCTGACCGACGTCCGGCCGTACGGGGAGCGGACGGTCGACGTCCTCGTGCGCGACGGCGTGATCGCCGAGATCGGGGCGGGGCTGACGGCTCCCGACGCCGACACCGTCGCCGGCCACGGCGGTGTGCTGCTGCCCGGTCTCGTCGACCTGCACGTGCACCTGCGCGAGCCGGGGCACCCCGACGCCGAGACCGTCGCCACCGGGTCCGCCGCCGCCGCCCTCGGCGGGTTCACCGCGGTGTTCGCGATGCCGAACACCGAACCGGCCGCCGACACCGCCGGCGTGGTCGAACAGGTGCTGCGGCTCGGCCGCGAGGCCGGGCTGGTCGACGTGTACCCGATCGGCGCCGTCACCGTCGGGCGGGCCGGTGAGCAGCTGGCCGAACTCGGCGCGATGGCCTCGTCGGCGGCGGCCGTCCGGGTCTTCTCCGACGACGGCTTCTGCGTTTCCGACCCGGTGCTGATGCGCCGGGCGCTCGAGTACGTCAAGGCGTTCGACGGCGTCATCGCCCAGCACGCCGAGGAGCCCCGGCTCACGGTCGGCGCGCAGATGCACGAGGGGCTGGTGTCCGCCCGGCTCGGCCTCGCCGGTTGGCCCGCGGTGGCCGAGGAGGCGATCATCGCCCGCGACGTCCTGCTCGCCGGGCACGTCGGCTCGCGGGTGCACATCTGCCACCTGTCCACCGCGGGCAGCGTCGCGATCGTCCGGGCCGCCAAGGCGGCCGGGCTCCCGGTCACCGCCGAGGTCACCCCGCACCACCTCGTGCTCACCGACGACCTGGCCGAGGGGTACGACCCGGTCTTCAAGGTCAACCCACCGTTGCGCACTGCAACGGACGTCGAAGCGGTCCGGGCGGGCCTCGCCGACGGCACGATCGACATCGTCGCCACCGACCACGCTCCGCACGCCACCGAGCACAAGGAGTGCGAGTGGGCGTCGGCCTCGCCCGGGATGCTCGGGCTGCAGACCGCGCTGTCGGTCGTCGCCCAGACCATGGTCGCCACCGGCCGGCTCGACTGGCGCGGCGTGGCGGACCGGATGTCCACGGCGCCCGCGCGCATCGGCGCGGCCGACCGTGACGGGCACGGCGCCGCGATCGAGGTGGGCGCGCCCGCGCACCTGACGGTCGTCGATCCCGACGCCACCTGGACCGTGAGCGGGCAGGCGCTGGCGTCGATCGCCCGCAACACCCCGTTCGAGGGCCGCACGCTTCCGGGTCGGGTGACCACCACCCTGCTCCGTGGCCGTCCGACCGTCCTCGGCGGCCGGGTCGTCACCGGGGTGCCCGCGTGATCCGCACCCTGCTCGTGGTCATCGTGGTCGTCGCGCTGCTGCTGGTCCTCGCCGCGATGGCGTGGGGCTGGCGCCGCCGCGGCGCGCGGCAGGACGTCCTGCTGCCGGGCCTCGACACCACGCCGCCCGTCGAGCTCGGCGAGTTGGTCCTCGGCCCGCACGACGGGCTCTACGTCGGGTCGACGTTCGCGACCAGCTGGCAGGACCGGGTGGTCGTCGGCGGTCTCGGCCGGCGGGCGGCGGCGAGCGCCACGCTGTACCGCAGCGGTGCGCTGTTCGACCGGCAGGGCGACACCCCGGTGTTCCTGCCGTGGTCCGCGATCGTCGGCGCCCGCGTGGAACCGGCGCTCGCGGGCAAGGTGCTCGGCCGGGGCGGCCTGCTCGTCCTGCGCTGGCACGCGGGTGAGCACCAGCTCGACACCGGCTTCCGTGCCGACGACCGCGCGGTGTACCTCGACTGGATCACCGCGCTCGACTTCCCGGGCGCCGTCGACACGGCGCCGCAGCAGAGCGACCACCACCAGGAGACGACTTCGTGACCCCCACCGACGCCGTGCTCGTGCTCGAGGACGGCCGCGCCTTCCGCGGTGAATCCTTCGGCGCGATCGGCGAATCCTTCGGCGAGGCGGTCTTCTCCACCGGGATGACCGGTTACCAGGAGACCCTCACCGACCCCAGCTACCACCGTCAGGTCGTCGTGGCGACCGCGCCGCAGATCGGCAACACCGGGGTCAACGACGAGGACGCCGAGAGCCGCCGCATCTGGGTCGCGGCCTACGTGGTCCGCGATCCCTCGCCGCGGCCGTCGAACTGGCGCTCGCAGCGATCGTTGCACACCGAACTGGTCGACCAGGGCGTGGTCGGGATCAGCGGGGTCGACACCCGGGCCGTCACCCGGCACCTGCGCGAACGCGGTGCGATGCGCTGCGTGGTCAGCAGCGTCGACACCGACGTCGACTCGCTGCTGGCCAAGGTGCTCGCGAGCCCGACCATGGCCGGCAGCGATCTCTCGGCCCAGGTGACCACGCCGGCGCCGTACACCGTGCCCGCCGTCGGCGTCACGAACTTCAGCGTCGCCGCGCTCGACTTCGGCATCAAGGCGATGACCCCCCACCGGCTCGCCGAGCGCGGGATCTCCACCACCGTCGTGCCGTCGACCAGCTCGCTCGCCGAGGTCGTGGCGGTCGGCGCCGACGCCGTGTTCCTCGCCAACGGCCCGGGTGACCCGGCCACGGCCGACCACGCGGTCGAGGTGGTGCAGGGTCTGCTGGCGCGGCGCATCCCGGTGTTCGGGATCTGCTTCGGCAACCAGATCCTCGGCCGGGCCTACGGTTTCGGCACCTACAAGCTCGGGTACGGCCACCGCGGGATCAACCAGCCGGTGTCCGACCTGCGCACCGGCAAGGTCGAGATCACGGCGCACAACCACGGGTTCGCGGTCGACGCCCCGCTCGGCACCGTCACCGACACCCCGTTCGGCGGCGTGTCGGTGAGCCACGTCGCGCTCAACGACAACGTGGTCGAGGGACTCCTGGCCCACGACGTGCCGGCCTTCTCCGTGCAGTACCACCCGGAGGCGGCGGCCGGTCCGCACGACGCCGGTTACCTGTTCGACCGGTTCGTCGAGTTGTTGGAAGGACCCACCGCCTGATGCCCAAGCGCGACGACATCCAGCACGTCCTGGTCATCGGGTCCGGCCCGATCGTCATCGGCCAGGCCTGCGAGTTCGACTACTCCGGCACCCAGGCGTGCCGGGTGCTGCGGGCCGAGGGCCTGCGGGTCAGCCTCGTCAACTCCAACCCGGCGACGATCATGACCGACCCCGAGTTCGCCGACGCCACGTACGTCGAGCCGCTGACGCTCGAGGCGGTCACCCAGGTGATCGCGGCCGAGCGGCCCGACGCCATCCTCGCGACCCTCGGCGGCCAGACCGCGCTCAACCTCGCCATCGAGCTGCACGAGGCGGGCGTGCTCAAGGAGTACGACGTCGAGCTCATCGGCGCCGACATCGACGCCATCCACCGCGGCGAGGACCGGCAGGTCTTCAAGGAGATCGTCCGCAAGGTCGGCGGCGACGTCCCCAGCAGCGA
This sequence comes from uncultured Jatrophihabitans sp., assembly GCA_964252095.1. GTDB lineage: Bacteria > Actinomycetota > Actinomycetes > Mycobacteriales > Jatrophihabitantaceae > CAXUNA01. The sequence goes on from CAXUNA010000031.1 coordinate 5,738, forward strand.
GGTGTTCGGCGAGCTCGAGGCCGCCATGGTGTTCGCCGCCTCGGTCGACCACCGGATCGTCGTCCGGCCCAGTTTCACCATGGGCGGTCTGGGCTCCGGGCTCGCCGACAACGAGGCGGACGCCCGCGCGGCGATCGCCCGCGGCCTCGCCGCCTCCCCGGTGCACGAGGTGCTGGTCGAGCAGAGCGTGCTCGGCTGGAAGGAGTTCGAGCTCGAGCTCATGCGCGACAGGAACGACAACGTCGTGGTGGTGTGCTCGATCGAGAACGTCGACCCGATGGGCGTGCACACCGGCGACTCCATCACCGTCGCGCCGGCCATGACCCTCACCGACCGCGAGTACCAGACCATGCGCGACCTCGCGATCGCCGTGCTGCGCGAGGTCGGCGTCGACACCGGGGGCTGCAACATCCAGTTCGCGGTCGACCCCGCCGACGGCCACCTCATCGTCATCGAGATGAACCCGCGGGTCTCGAGGTCCTCGGCCCTGGCCAGCAAGGCCACCGGGTTCCCGATCGCCAAGATCGCCGCCCGCCTCGCCATCGGCTACACCCTCGACGAGATCGACAACGACATCACCGGCGGCACCAAGGCGTGCTTCGAGCCGAGCATCGACTACGTCGTCACGAAGATCCCGCGGTTCGCGTTCGAGAAGTTCCCCGGCGCGGACCCGGTGCTCACCACGCACATGAAGAGCGTCGGCGAGGCGATGGCCATCGGCCGCAACTTCACCGAGTCGTTCGGCAAGGCGCTGCGCAGCATGGAGACCAAGGCCGCGGGGTTCTGGACCACCCCCGACCCCGCCGACGGCGCCACCGTCGAGGACCTGTTGCACCGGGCGGGAATCCCCACCGACGGCCGCATGTACACCGTCGAGCGGGCACTGCGGGCCGGCGCGAGTGTGGAGCAGGTCCACGAGGCCACCGGCATCGACCCGTGGTTCCTCGACCAGCTCGCCCTCATCGGCGAGGTCGGCGCCACGGTCCGTGACGCCGCCTCGCTCACACCCGACCTGCTGCGGCGCGCCAAGCGGCACGGCCTGTCCGACCGGCAGATCGCCGCGCTGCGGCCGGAACTCGCGGGTGAGGCGGGCGTGCGCACGCTGCGGTGGCGCAACGGGATCCGCCCGGTCTACAAGACCGTCGACACCTGCGCCGCCGAGTTCGCGGCGAGGACCCCGTACCACTACTCGTCCTACGACGAGGAGACCGAGGTCGAACCGCAGACGGAGAAGGCCAAGGTGCTGATCCTCGGCAGCGGCCCCAACCGCATCGGCCAGGGCATCGAGTTCGACTACTCCTGCGTGCACGCCACGATGGCCCTGCGCGCCGCGGGCTTCGAGACGATCATGGTCAACTGCAACCCCGAGACGGTCTCGACCGACTACGACACCGCCGACCGGCTGTACTTCGAGCCGCTGACGCTGGAGGACGTCCTCGAGGTCGTCGAGGCCGAGCGGGTCTCCGGAGCCGGTGGCCCCGGCGTGGCCGGCGTGATCTGCACGCTCGGCGGGCAGACCCCGCTGGGTCTCGCGCAGAGCCTCAAGGACCTCGGGATCCCGGTGCTCGGCACCCAGCCCGAGGCCATCGACCTGGCGGAGGACCGCGGCGAGTTCGGGCGGGTGCTCGCCGAGGCCGGGCTGCCCAGCCCCAAGCACGGCACGGCCACGAGCTTCGCCGGTGCCAAGACCGTTGCTGACAGCATCGGGTACCCGGTGCTCCTGCGGCCCAGCTACGTCCTCGGCGGCCGCGGCATGGAGATCGTGTACGACGAGGCCAACCTGGAGCGGTACATCGCCTCGTCCACGGACATCGCGCCGGAACGGCCGGTCCTGGTCGACCGTTTCCTCGACGACGCCGTCGAGATCGACGTCGACGCGCTCTACGACGGCACCGACCTGTACCTCGGCGGCGTCATGGAGCACATCGAGGAAGCCGGTATCCACTCAGGTGATTCGGCCTGCGCCCTGCCGCCGATCACCCTCGGCGAGAGCGACATCGACGCCGTCCGCGCCTCCACCCTCGCCATCGCGCAGGGGGTCGGCGTGCGCGGGCTGCTCAACGTCCAGTACGCGCTCGCCGGTGATGTTCTCTACGTGCTCGAGGCGAACCCGCGCGCCAGCCGCACCGTGCCGTTCGTGTCGAAGGCGACCGCGGTGCAGCTGGCCAAGGCGGCGGCGCGCATCGCCGTCGGGTCGACCATCGCCGAACTGCGCGCCGAGGGCATGCTGCCCGCGCAGGGCGACGGCGGGAACCTGCCGGTCGACGCGCCGATCGCGGTGAAGGAGGCGGTGCTGCCGTTCCACCGCTTCCGCAGCGCCGACGGCGCGCAGGTCGACAGCCTGCTCGGGCCCGAGATGAAGTCCACCGGTGAGGTCATGGGCATCGCGAAGGTGTTCGGCACCGCGTTCGCCAAGAGCCAGGAGGCGGTCTACGGGCCGCTGCCGGCGAGCGGCAGGGTGTTCGTGTCGGTCGCCAACCGTGACAAGCGCGCGGCGCTGTTCCCGATCAAGCGGCTCGCCGACCTCGGCTTCCGGGTGCTGGCCACCTCGGGCACGGCGCAGATGCTGCAGCGCAACGGCGTGCCGGTCGAGGTGGTCGCGAAGTACAGCCAGCGGGAGACCGCGGGGAGCACGATCGTCGACCTCATCAACGCGGGTGAGGTGCAGCTGGTGCTCAACACCCCGAGCGGCACCGCGGGGAACTCCGGCCCCCGGATCGACGGGTACGAGATCCGCACCGCCGCGGTGGGCGCCAACGTGCCCTGCCTGACCACCGTGCAGGCGTTCTCGGCCGCGGTGCAGGCGATCGACCAGCTGCGCGACGGGCCGCCCGGTGTGCAGTCGCTGCAAGCGTTGCACTCTGCACTGATCGAGCAGCGTACGGGTGGCGCGGCGTGACGCAGGTGGTCCGTGAGGTCGGCGAGATCTTCGCCGTCACGCAGGTGGGGGAGTACACCCAGTTCACGGTCGTGGCCCCGCAGATCGCCGCCGGGTTCGAGCCGGGGCACTTCGTGGCCGTCTCGGTCGGCGCGGCGCCCGGTGAGAGCACGTCGTCGATGCTGCTGCGCCGTTCGTTCGCGCTGTACGGCGCGACGCCCACCTCGGACTACGCCGGCACGGTGACGTTCGTCGTCGCCGACGCCGGTCCCGGCACCCGCTGGCTCACGCAACGGCAGGTGGGGGAGCGGCTGGACCTGCTCGGCCCGCTCGGCCACCCGTTCCCGCTGCCGGCCGAGGCGGTGCCCGCGGTGCTGGTCGGCGGTGGGTACGGCACGGCCCCGCTGGTGCCGCTCGCGGCGCTGCTGCGGTCACGCGGCAGCGAGGTCGAGGTCATCGTCGGCGCGTCGAGCGCCGGGCGGCTGTTCGGCGAGCTCGCGGTGAAGCGGGTCGTCGGCGCGGTCACGGTCACCACCGACGACGGCAGTGCCGGTGAGCGCGGCCGGGTCACCGACGTCCTGCCCGAGGCGATCGAGCGACTCGACGCCCAGGTCGTGTACGCGTGCGGCCCGATGCCGATGCTCAAAGCCGTCGGCGCCGTCGCGGCGGGGTACGCGATCACCGCGCAGGTCGCGGTGGAGGAGGCCATGGCCTGCGGCATCGGCGTCTGCATGACCTGCGTGCTGCCGGTGCGCGGCGACGACGGGAAGTCCCGGTTCGTCCGCGCCTGCACCGACGGCCCGGTCTTCGACGCCGCGAGGGTCCGGTTCGACGACGTCGGCACGCTGCCCGGTGACCTCGTCGGCGCCGACGCCATGACCGCCCGACGGAAGTAGGAGGCACACCGTGGCCGACATGACCGCCCGCCTCGCGGGCGTCACCCTGCCGAACCCGATCCTCACCGCGAGCGGCTGTGCGGCCGCGGGGCGCGAACTCGACGCCTTCACCGACGTCGCCGCGCTGGGCGCCGTCGTGACCAAGTCGGTGATGCCGCACGCCCGTTCCGGCCGAGCCACGCCGCGGATGGCGGAGACCCCGAGCGGCATGTTGAACTCCGTCGGCCTGCAGGGCCCGGGGATCGCGTCGTTCATCGAGCACGACCTCGCGTGGCTCGCCGAGCGCGGCGCGCGCGTCGTCGTGTCGATCGCCGGCGGCTCGACCGACGAGTTCGTCGCCTGCGCCCGTGCACTGCACGGCAACCCCGCCGTGGCGATGATCGAGGCCAACATCTCCTGCCCGAACGTCGAGAGCCGCGGCGAGGTCTTCGCGTGCGACCCGTCGGCGAGCTCACGGGTGATCGCCGCGGTGCGGCGGGCGGCCGACCCCTCCACCCCGGTGTTCGCCAAGCTCACTCCCGACGTCACCGACATCGTGACCATCGCCCGCGCCTGTTCCGACGCCGGCGCCGACGGTCTCTCGCTCATCAACACGACGCTCGGCATGGTCATCGACACCGACCGGATGGCGCCCGCGCTCGGGGGGATCACCGGCGGGCTCTCGGGGCCCGCGATCCGGCCGATCGCCGTGCGGTGCGTGTGGCAGGTGCACCAGGCCGTGCCGTGGCTGCCGATCCTCGGCATGGGCGGCATCCGCACCGGCCTCGACGCGCTGCAGTTCGTCCTCGCCGGCGCGGCCGCGGTGTCGATCGGCACCGCGGTCTTCGCCGACCCCACCACCCCGCTGCGGGTGCTGGCCGAACTGGAACAGGCCCTGGACGAACGGGGGTTCGCGTCGCTCGCCGACGCCGTCGGGTACGCCCACCTCTCGCCCGACCAGCGCGCCGAACGCACCCACCTCGCCGACGCGGGCGTGTCGGCATGAGCGACGGTTTCGGCGCGCGCCTCGACGCCGCCCTCGACACGTTCGGCCCGCTCTGCGTGGGCATCGACCCGCACCGGCCGCTGCTGGAGACGTGGGGTCTGACCGCCGACGTCGACGGTCTCGCCCGCTTCGCCGACGCCTGCGTCGAGGCGTTCGCCGGTCACGTCGCGGTCGTCAAACCGCAGTCGGCGTTCTTCGAGGCGTTCGGCGCGGCCGGCAGCGCCGTCCTGGAACGGACGGTCCAGGCGTTGCGCGGCGCGGGGACCCTCGTGCTGCTCGACGTGAAACGCGGCGACATCGGCTCGACCATGGCGGCGTACGCCACCGCCTACCTGGACCCGGCGTCGCCGATCGCCGCCGACGCCATGACCGTGAGCCCGTTCCTCGGCGTCGGTGCGCTGCAGCCCGCGTTCGACGTCGCGGCCGAGCACGGGGCGGGCGTGTTCGTGTTGGCGCGCACCTCGAACCCCGAGGGTGAAGCGTTGCAGCAAGCAACGCTCTCGACCGGGCAATCGGTTGCCGCGTCGATCGTGGCCGACCTCGCCGGGCGCAACGAGTGCGCCCGGCCGCAGGGATCGCTCGGAGTGGTGGTGGGTGCAACGATCACCGCACCGCTCGATCTCGGCGGGCTGAACGGCCCGGTGCTCATGCCCGGGATCGGCGCGCAGGGCGGCACCGCGGGCGACGTCGCCCGACTCGTCGGGGACCACCGTCGTGGCGTGCTGCCGAGTGTCTCCCGCGAGGTACTCTCACGTGGCCCGGATCCCGCAGCGTTGCGGACGGCCGCCGTGCGGATCGCGTCGGAGTTCGGGTTCCTGCGGTGAGACGCTCGGCGAATCCGGGCGAACCGTGCATGTCGGGCAGTGATGGGTGGGTAGGCAACAAGTCGTGATCGTCATCGCCGTCGTGGTCGGGATCGCCCTCGCGCTCTGTGTGGCGGGTTGGGTCCCGGTCGTCCGCGACGCTCTCCGGGCCGACCACGTGCTCCCCGGCCCGCCGGTGCGTGAGGCCGCCCAGGTGCTCGCCGCGCTCACCACTCCGGACCCCGGGCCGGAACTGCTGCCCGAGTCGCTGTCCGCGTGACCGGCCGCCGCCCGGGTCGAGGTTCAGCGTTCGTCAGCGTCGCGTGAGCCTCACGCCCGCCAGGTCGCCGGGAGGGTAGGACTGTCGGCGTGGCCACCCCTGCTGTTCCCGTCGGTTCCCGGCCCGTCGTCGTCACGACGCCGCTGGTCAACAAGTTGGTCTTCGCACCGCTGGCCCTGGTGTTCGGGCTGCTGTTCCTGACGCCGTACGGCTACGCGATCGTCAAGCACGACTGGAAGGCGCCGGGCGACGGCAGCGCCGGCACGTCGATCGTCGGGTACGTCATCACCGGGATCCTCGCCGTGCTCCTGCTCGCAACGGTGCCGTTCCTGTTCCGCTTCCACGTCGACCTGTGGCCCGACCGGATCCGGAAGCGCATCCTGTTCGGGTACTCGGAGATGCGCATCTCCGACGCGCGGCGCGTGATCATGGTTCCGCGCAAGGTCAACGCCCGGAACGTCGCCGCGGAGAAGTGGTTCATCAGCGGGACGAGCACCAAGGGCGGCAACTTCCGGGTCACCCTGGACCTCGGCATGGTCGGGGACATCCCCGAGGCCAAGGCGGTCATGAAGCAGTGGGTCGCGACCCGACCGGACCTCGAACCCAGCCTCTTCGGGCGCACCTCCACCGAGATCCACCCCGAGGTGTGAGCGGCGGACGACCGCGGGTCGTGCGCCCCGCCCCCCCCCCCCCCCCCCCCCCGGGGGGGGGGGGGGGGGGGGGGGGGGGGGGGGCCCCCCCCCCGCTCCCGCCCTCGTCAGCCGCCGACCGGTTCCGGCTCGTTCTGCTGCTCGTCGATCGTCCGTCCGGCGTGGCCGGCGGTCAGCAGGACCTCGGTCTTGCCGTCGTCGCTGGCGTCCCGGCCGACCTGACCCGGTAGGTTCTTGGCGCCCTGTCCGGCGTTGTGCAGGTGCGACTTGTCCTTGTCGTGCGAGTCCGGGGGCGTCTTTTCGTCGCTGTGCTCCGGCTCGTGCCGGCCCTGCGTGACCGGTCGACGTTCCTCGGGCGCACCCTTCTTGCCGCCGCCGGCCCGTGACCGGCCCGGCTTGCCGGCGTGACGCCCGGGCTTGGGCTCGCCGTCGTCGAGCACGCCCTTGAGCTTGGCGAGGGCCGGCTCGATCTTGGCGAGGATCCCCTTGAGCCGCTCGCACGAGTCGATGAGGTCCTTGATCCACGTCCGGCCCTTGTTCGCGAGCTCGGCGACCTCGTCCACGACCTGGTCCACGACCCACGCCGTGGCCGTGCCGAGGCTGAAGAACTCCTCGGCGAGCCAGCTCCCGATGTGGCCCACCAGCTGCGAGATGAGGTCGCGCACGACGTTGTGGACGGTCTCGACGAACAGCGCGCCCGCCCGCAACGCGGCGGCGACCCCCTCGCCGCCCTGGGCGGCGGCCTCGATGGTCCTGAGGTGGAACTCGGCCCACGTGCGGTAGTTCCCGATCGCGTCCCCGGACATGCCGGCGAGGTCACCCGAGACCGCCGAGGAGTAGCGGCTCCCCGTGGAGGTGAGCCGGCCGGCGACGTTCTCCCAGGTGCCGGCGTGCGCCTCGACCTGCTCCGGCGTGCCGGTGAGCTGATTCAGCCAGGTCTTGAGCGGGTCGATGTGGTCCATGAGCCAGCCGGCGCCCATCGACAGCAGCGCGCCCAGCGGGTCCTCGTAGAACGAGGCGGCGTCCAGGGCCGTCGCCGCGCCGTCGAGCAGACCACTGCCGAGGTTGCCCGAGGACAGGTCGTGGAAGTCGGCGTCGAGGTCACTGAGCACGAACGTGCCCGCGCTCCAGTCACGGTGGGTCTCGGTCTCCTCGACCAGGGAGTTCTCACCCATCAGGAACCCGCCTCCAGACTGTGGAACAGGTCGGCGGCCTGGGCGTCGTGGTCGTCGTAGTCGGCCGCCATGTCACCCAGCGCCGTGTCGGCGTAGGTGAGGTTGGTGCCGACCTTGCTGAACGCCGTGGTGGCGGAGGACTCCATGGAGTGGAACGCGGGGGCGAGCCACGCGCAGAGGATGCCGAAGCTGTGGTCGCCGATCCGGGTGGAGTTCGCGGCGTCGACGGCCTCGGTGACCCCGCTCGCGATCGAGCCGACGTGGCCCGCGTGCGAGCGGATGCCGTCGGTGTTGACGTCGGGCCCGCTCACCGGCGTGCACCCGGAACCGAGGTACCCCAGGAGACGCCGTCCTCGGGTGCGGGCTTGACGAAGCGCTCGTCCAGCTTCCCGGTGATCCGGCGGGTGGTGGCGGTGTCCGGCCCGAAGGTCGCGGCGGCGATCGCCTGGACCTGCTCGACCACCTCGGCCTGGGCCCGACGGGTGGTCTGCAGGATGGCCGCGGACAGGTCAGCGGGGCGCCGGGTCAGTGCGGCGGGGGTCAGGTCGAGGACGATGATCGACCCGCCGGAGTCGACCTCGACGACGACGTCCCCGGAACGGGTCTCGGCGCGGCCGCGGACGGCCTCGATGGACGATCGGGCGGCGTGCGC
>CAXUNA010000031.1:14066-14769 GCA_964252095.1 uncultured Jatrophihabitans sp.
GCGGGGGGGGCCGGGTTGGCCGGGGGGGGGGGGGGGGCCGCCCGCGACCCGCTCCTGGGCGGCCGCGACGTCGCGGTCGATCTGCTCGCGGGCCTCGGCGGGTGACGTGATCGCCACGGTCTCGTTCCTCTCCGGATCCGACCACCGCGGTGGCCGGACACCTTGCTGCACAACGTCTGTGCGTTCACGAATACCCGTGATGTCCGGGGTTCGAGGTTCGGCCGGTGTTCGGGTCGCGTGAAGTGACTGACCAGGAAGCTCATGACGCCGGTCACGCGCTGGTGTGCGGGCGCCGCGACGGCGCGGCCCGGCCCCGCGATACTGCGTCGGTGGGCATCCGTCGTCAGCGCATCCTCGTCACCGGCGCCAGTTCCGGGCTGGGCGAGGCGATGGCGCACCGCTGGGCCGCGCGCGGGCACGATCTCGGGCTGCTGGCCCGCCGGGTCGACACCCTCGACGCGGTGGCGGCGTCCCTGACCGGTGACGGCCGGTTCGTCGTCGAACCGCTCGACGTCACCGACCCGGACGCCGTCACGCCGGCCTTCGAGCGGGTCTGCGACGAGCTCGGTGGCCTGGACCGGGTGGTGGTCAACGCCGGCGTCGGTCGCGGCGCGGCGGTGGGGACCGGGCGTCCGGAGGCGAACCGCGACACCCTGCTCGTCAACGCCGTCGCCGCGTTCGACCAGGCCGAGGCGGCCATGGC
>CAXUNA010000031.1:14779-15255 GCA_964252095.1 uncultured Jatrophihabitans sp.
GCAGTTCACCCTGGCGATCGGGTTGGGCTTCGTCCTGGTGCTCGGCGGGTCGGTCGCGGGCGTCACCGGGCTGCCGGGTGCCACGGCGGCCTACTCGGCGTCGAAGGCGGCGGTGCGGGCGTTGGGCCGGAGCCTGCGGGCCGAGCTCACGGCCGCAGGGTCGGCGATCGTCGTCACCACCGTCCTACCGGGGTACATCCGCACGCCGCTCAACGCGGGGCAGCGCCGGCCGTTCGCGGTCCCGCTCGCCCGCGGCGTCGACGCCCTGGTCGCGGCGATCGAACGCGAGCCGGCCGAGGCCTACGTGCCGCGCCTGCCGTGGGCGGTCCTCGGCCGGGTGCTGCCGCTGCTGCCGGACCGGGTGCTCGGTCGACGCGTCGGCGGCTGACCCGTCCGCGCGGGGGCCGTCCTCCCCGCGCGTCCCCCGCGGGGGGCCCCGCCCCCCACGGGGGGGGGGGAAAGGGGGACACCCCCCC
>CAXUNA010000032.1:0-15220 GCA_964252095.1 uncultured Jatrophihabitans sp.
CTTCAGGGGCCGAGTGGTCAGAAAAAACTGACCACTCGAGCCCCGAAGTGACCACTCGCCAGGTACGGGTCGGTGGGTTCCCCTGTCGGGCAGGGACCCGTCGGACAGGGAGCGATTCAGGCGCGGGCGGCGTCGGCGGGCGAACCCGCGCTGGTGCCGGACTTCGGGCGGGACGACGACGCGGCCGCGCCGAGGTGCCGCTCGAATCCCTCGGGGATGAGCACGTCGTCGGGGGAGAGCTCCTTGATCGACGACCGGCCGAGACCGAGCACCGCGGAGTCGATGCCCGAACGCAGCACGTCGAGCACGTTCTCCACCCCGGCCTGGCCGTTGGCGGCGAGACCCCACAGGTATGCCCGGCCGATCATCACGGCGCGGGCGCCGAGCGCGACCGCCTTGACCACGTCGGAACCGCGGCGGATGCCACCGTCGAGGACCACCTCGACCTGGTCACCGACCGCCTCGACCACCGGGCGCAGGCACCGGATCGTCGCGGGCGTGCCGTCCAGGTTGTTGCCGCCGTGGTTGCTCACCGAGATCGCGGTGGCGCCGGCGTCGACCGCGCGGTGGGCGTCGTCGATGCGGGTGACGCCCTTGACCATGAACGGCCCGCCCCACGCCTCGCGCAGCCACGCGACGTCCTCCCACGACGGCGGCGGCGTGCCCATCCACTCGCCGTAGACGCCGAAGAACGTCGGGGCGTCCTTGCCGGGGTCCTGCATGTTCGGCACGGTGAGGTCGGGGATCTTGCCGGTGCGCAGGAAGTCGCGCAGCCACAGCGGCCGGCGCAGCGCCTCCGGCGCGAACCGCAGCGCCTCCTTCGGCGTGATCCGCTCGGGGATGTGCGGGCTGCCCCAGTCACGACCCATCGAGAACGACCAGTCCAGCGTGGCGATGATCCCGACGGCGCCCGCGGCCCGGGCCCGCTCGACGCGCTGCAGGATCTGGTCCTTCGTCCCGGCCCAGTAGATCTGGAAGAAGGTCTGGTTGTTGACGGCCGTGACCTCCTCGACCGGCTTGCTGGCGAACGAGGACAGCCCCATCGCGGTGCCACGCGCGGCGGCGGCGCGGGCGACCGCGACCTCGCCCTCGGGGTGCACGGCCTGCACGCCGGTGGGCGAGATGATCACCGGCAGCGAGATCGACTGCCCCATGACCGAGGTCGACAGGTCACGCTCGGGGCTGTTGCCCGCGGTGTGCGGCGCGAAACCGAGTTCGGCGAACGCCCCGATGTTGTCCTCGATGGTCTGGCCGCGCTCGGAGCCGGCGAGCAACGCGCTGTAGACCGACGGCGGCAGCCGCTTCTGCGCGCGGCGTTGGGCTTCCGCGACGCTCTCGAACCAATCGTTGGCCATGGCAACGCTCCTTCGCGTCGGTGGTGCGGCGGCTGGTGCGCCGCGAGGTCAGACGGTGAGACCCGCGAGCGGGTTCTCGTTGCAGTCGCTCACCGGCGGTCGGCGCTGGATGAGTCCCAGCTGCACGGGGGCGGCCCGACGTTCTGTCCGGGTGGTCTTGTGGGAGTGGTCCAGCGACGGCTTGGGCGCGGCCGTGCCGCTCGCCGCGATCTGCAGCAGTGCCTGCTCGCCGTGGCCCTTCACGCACTCCGGGTCCGGGCCGTCGAGCGGCAGGCCGGTGAAGAACTTCGCGGCCATGCAGCCGCCGCGGCAGGAGTCGTACGCCGAGCACTTGGTGCACGCGCCGCCGGTCTGCGGTTCGCGCAGCTCGAGGAACAGGTCCGAGGTGCGCCACACGCCCTGGAAGCCGCCCGCGTCCCGGACCGACCCGGCGAGGAAGTTCTCGTGGATCGCGAACGGGCACGCGTAGACGTCACCGACCGGGTCGATGAGGCAGACCACGCGACCGGCACCGCAGAGGTTGAGGCCCGCGAGGGCGTCACCGAACGCGGCGAGGTGGAAGAACGAGTCGCCCGTGAGCACGTTCTCGCCGTGCTGCACCAGCCAGTCGTACAGCTCGCGCTGCTGTGCGGCGGTGACGTGCAGGTCGTTCCAGACGTCGGCGCCGCGGCCGGCCGGACGCAGCCGGGTGATGCGCAGCTGCGCGTCGTAGCGGTCGGCGATCGCCTTGAAGGCGTCGAGCTGCGGGACGTTCTCGCGGGTCATGACGACCGAGATCTTGAAACCCTTGAACCCGGCGGCGTAGAGGTGCTCCATCGCGCGGATCGCGGTGGCGTACGACCCCGGGCCGCGCACGACGTCGTTGACCTCGGCGGTGGCGCCGTCGAGCGAGATCTGGACGTCGACGTAGTCGCTGCCGGCGAGCCGCTGCGCGACCTCGGCGTTGATCTTGACGCCGTTGGTGGAGAACTTGACCCCGACCTTGTGGGCGGTCGCGTAGTCGACCAGCTCCCAGAAGTCCGGACGCACCGTCGGCTCGCCGCCGCCGATGTTCACGTAGAACACCTGCATCCGCTCGAGTTCGTCGATGACGGCCTTGGCCTCGGCGGTGGTGAGCTCGCGCGGGTCACGCCGGCCGGACGAGGACAGGCAGTGCACGCACGACAGGTTGCAGGCGTAGGTGAGCTCCCACGTCAGACAGATCGGCGCGTCGAGCCCGTACTGGAACTGGTCGACGAGCGGCAGGGTGGCAGTCACGCGAGGCGTCTCCTGGTTCGGCGGGTCGGCGCGGGGTGCGCCGGGACGGTGCGGAGGGGTGCGGGGTCAGGCGCGGTCGCGACGGACGATCATGTCGCCGTCGACGAGCGATGCCAGGGCGCCGTGGTAGCGGGCGATCTGGTCCTCGGGTACCCCGGCGGCGACGCAGGCGGCGCGCGCGGTGGGGTGGTCGGCCAGGCCGCGGACGACCTCGAGCAGCAGCGGGCTCTTGAGGAAGGTCAGCCGGCGGGTGCCGAAGTGGTAGAGCAGGGCGCCGAAGGGCTCGGGCCGGATCGAGACCCGGTCGTCGGTGCGCCACGGCGCGGCGAGGTCGAACCCCGCCGCGGCCGGCGCGGCCGCGGCGGGATCGACGGTGCCTGCCGAGGTGCGGGTGGTCACGGCAGCGGTCTAGTAGACGCCGCACATGCCGTCGATCGACACGTCCTCGACCAGCAGGTCCTCGGTGACGTGCTCCAGCTCCGTGGTGGTCGGGGCGGCCTCGGCGGGCGCCTCGGCGGCGTTCGTGGTGGGGTCGATGCTCACGGGTTGCTCCTGTCTGGGAGGGGTTCTGTCACCGGGTGACGAATGAGCCGACCGTAGCGCCGGTCACACGGGCGGGGCAAGACCCGGCGTGTGCAGATCATGAGCATCCGCCAGGTGGATCGGGCGTACCGCCGGTATCCCCTCCGTTCGGTCAGGTGGCCCACCCCGTCCGGTGAGCAGGCCTCCAGGACAGCCGGGCGGTTTGCGGGCCGACGTCTCCCGCTGGCGGTCCCCGCGGTCCTAACGTCCGCCACGTCGGATGCGGTGCCGCTCACACAGCGGCCGCCCGCCGGACCCGGACCCGAGTCACCGAAGCCCTGGAGGAAAGTCCATGCAGGTCGACGCACTGCTCAAGCCGTTCCCGATCAAGGAGTTCCACCCGTTCCCGCGCGCCCTGATGGGCCCGGGCGGTTCGGAGATGATCGGTCCCGAGGCGCTCAAGCTCGGGTTCAAGAAGACGCTGGTCATGACGTCGGGACTGCGGGGCACGAGCATCGTCCACGACATCGTCGAGTCGATGAGGTACCACGGCCTCGAGGTCGTCGTGTACGACCAGGTGGAGTCCAACCCCAAGGACTACAACGTCATGGACGCCGTCGGGCTGTACCAGGACAACAAGTGCGACTCCTTCGTCTCGATCGGCGGCGGTTCCTCGCACGACGCCTGCAAGGGCGCCCGGGTCTCGGTCGCCCACGACGGTCGCAACGTCAACGAGTTCGAGGGCTTCAACATGTCCGAGAACCCGAAGAACCCGCCGCACATCGCGGTGTCCACGACGGCCGGCACCGGCTCGGAGACCTCGTGGGCCTACGTCATCACCGACACCACCACCGACCCCGACAACCCGCACAAGTACGTGGCGTTCGACGACGCCGCGGTCACCACGCTCGCGATCGACGACCCGGTGCTCTACTTCGACTGCCCGGTCGACTACACCGCGCAGTGCGGGTTCGACGTCCTCGCCCACGCGTCCGAGCCGTACGTCTCGCGGCTGAACTTCGAGCCCTCGCTCGGCAACGCGATCCGGGCCATCAAGCTCACCGCCGAGAACCTCCGCGAGGCGGTCTGGAACGGCCAGGACCTCAAGGGCCGCGAGGGCATGATGTACGCGCAGTACATCGCGGCGCAGGCGTTCAACAGTGGTGGCCTCGGGATCATCCACTCGATCTCCCACGCCATCAGCGCGTTCTACGACACCCACCACGGCCTCAACAACGCGATCGCGCTACCCCGCGTCTGGGCGTTCAACATGCCGGCGCAGTACGGCCGGTTCGCCGACATCGCCGAGGCCATGGGCATCGACACCCACGGCATGACCAAGCCGCAGGCCGCCGACGCCGCGCTCGCCGCCGCGATCCGACTGCTGCGCGACGTGGGCATCCCGGAGAAGTTCACCGACGTCACCGAGGACAGCTACTCCAAGAACCGCCTCGGGCAGGGCCCGACGAAGTTCTACGAGGGCCAGGGCGTCATCAAGGGCGACGCCGCCGACGTCGACCGGATCACCCACCACGTCCTCGGCGACGCCTGCACCCCGGGCAACGCCAAGGAGTGCACCTTCGAGACGGTCCGCCCCGTGGTCGACCACTGCATGAACGGCGACCTGGACGACCTCCTGTCGTGATCTCACCCCACGACACCGCTCCGCCAGGGCTCCGCGATCGCGCGGGGAACCCGACGTGACGGGCGCCCCCACCGCGGGGGCCGGGTCGGAACCGGGTGGGGACGTCTTCGCGTCTGTCGACGACGTCCTCACCCGGTTCGCGGACCACGGCTACCTCGCCGACGACCGGCTGGCCACGACGGTCTTCCTGCAGTCCCGGCTGGACAAGCCGGTGCTGCTCGAAGGACCCGCCGGGGTCGGCAAGACCGAGCTCGCGAAGAAACTCGCGGAGGTGACGGGCCGGCCGCTGCTGCGCCTGCAGTGCTACGAGGGCCAGGACGAGACCACCGCGCTCTACGAGTGGGACTACGGCAAGCAGTTGCTCTACACCCAGCTGCTGCGGGAGAAGATCGGCTCGATCGTCGGTGACGCCACGACGCTGACCGAGTCGGTGGACCGGCTCGCCGCCGAGGACAGTGTCTTCTTCTCCGAGCGGTTCCTCGCCCCGCGGCCGTTGCTCGAGGCCGTGATGTCCGACGAGCCGGTGGTCCTGCTCATCGACGAGGTCGACCGGGCCGACGAGGCGCTCGAGGCCGTGCTGTTGGAGCTGCTCGCGGAGTACCAGGTCTCGGTGCCCGAACTGGGGACCTACCGTGCGAAGCACCTGCCCTACGTCATCCTGACGTCGAACAACACGCGCGACCTGTCCGCCGCGCTCAAGCGGCGGTGCCTGCACCTCACGCTGGACTACCCGTCCGCCGAGCGTGAACTGGAGATCATCCGGAGCAAGGACACCGGGTTGCCGGATGCGCTCGCCCGCACGCTGGTCGAGATCGTCCGTGAGCTGCGTGAGCTCGACCTGCGCAAGGCGCCGAGCATCTCCGAGACCATCGACTGGGCGCGCACCCTGGCGGTGCTGGGCGCGACCGAACTGACGGCGGAACTGCTGTCACAGACGGCCAACGTGGTCGTCAAGTACGACCGCGACCTGCGCCGCACGCTCGAGGTGCTGCCCAAGCTCGTCGACCCCAACGCGACGGTTCCCCCGGCCCGGTCGTCGGGTCACTCCCACGGCCACAGCCACTCGCACGGCGACGGCGGCGAGGCCGGCCGTTCCCACGACCACGACGGCGCCGGTCACACCCACGAAGCGCCGTCTCCCGCGAACGATTCCTTCCGCGACCCGGCCGGCCAGGAGAAGCGGGCGTCGAAGGACGAGGCCGGCCGGCACGAGGCGCCGAACTACGGGATCGCGGCCAAGGCGCCGCCGACCGTCGGCAAGGGACAGGGCGAGCGGTCGTTCGCCGCCCGCGGGGCCCGCAAGCGTCCGGTCTGAGTCGAGCGACGGTCAGGGGAGGACACACGACGTGGAGAGTTCGGTCCACCGGTTCGCCCGCTTCCTGCGCCTCGCCGGCGTGCGGATCGGCGTGTCCGAGGTGGTCGACGGGATGCGGGCCCTGGCGGTGCCCGGCATCGCCGCCGACCGCGACCTCACCCGCGCCGCCCTGCGGGTCAGCCTGATCAAGGACCGCCGGGACGAACCGACGTTCGACCGTCTCTTCGAGCTGTTCTTCCGGCTGCGGCCGGTGGTCGACGACGACGAGGACGGGCATTCGCACGCCCACGACGACCTCTCGGACGAGGCCGGCCTGGAGAAGTTCTCGTTGTCGGAAGAGCCGGGCGACACCCCGCAGGAGGGGCACTCGCACGGCAAACCCGCCGACATCAAGGAGTTCTTCGACGACGAGGACATGGCGCAGCAGTACAACCTGCACCAGGAGGCGAACCGCCTCGACATGGCGTCGATGACCGACGAGATCGTGCTGTCCGACGAGGCGTCGACCGACGCCGAGCGGGCCGCGCGGGTGCAGCTGACCACCTCGCGGCTGCACAACCCCGGCAAGCCCGGGGAGATCGCCACCCGCGACGGCATGGAGCTCGACGTCGAGCTGTCGGTCGCCGAGGAGATGGCGCTGCTGTCGTGGCTGGACGACGGTGAGGAGTCGACGTCGGACGAGGACCTCGACACCGACGAACTCGCAGCACTGCGCGGTCGCCTCTCGGGGCTGCTCGACGGCCTGCCCGACGCGCTGAAACGCCACCTCGAACGGCTGATGGCGGGCACCCCCGACGTCGAGTCGCCGGACCTCGCGCCCCCGACCAGCCGGACCCGGGTCGACGAGCACGAGCGGGCCGAGCTGGAGGAGGCGGTCCGCCGGCTGCTGCACAGCCTGCACGGTGCCCCGCGACCGCGGAGGCGGGAGGCGGCCCGCGGCGAGATCGACGGCGCGCGCACCATGCGGCGCAACATGCGCTTCGACGGCGTGCCGTTCCGGCCCGTGACCGTGGCGCGGGTGTCGGACCGGCCCCGGCTGCTGCTGCTGGTCGACGTCTCGCTCTCGGTGCGCACCACCGCGCGGTTCACCCTGCAGCTGGTGCACGGGTTGCAGTCGATGGCGTCGAAGGTGCGCTCGTTCGCGTTCGTGTCCGACCTCGTCGAGATCACCGACCTGTTCGACGAGCACCCGCTCGACGACGCGCTCGGCCTGGTCATGGCCGGCCTGCCCGCGGGCGGGGTGCTCGACGTCGACGTCGACGCCGACTCCGACTACGGCAACGCCCTGGGCGAGTTCCTCGAGGACCACGGTGACGCCATCACTCGGCGCACCACGGTGATCGTGCTCGGCGACGGCCGCGGCAACGGCAAGGACCCGAACTTCGCCGCCCTCGGCGAGATCGCCCGCCGCGCCCGCGAACTGGTGTGGCTGACCCCGGAACCCCGTTACTCGTGGCGCCTCGGCAACTGCGACCTGCCGGGTTACGCGGCGTCCTGCGACCGGCTGCACGTGGTGCGCGACCTCGCGGGCCTCGACCGGGTCAGTGGCGTGGCGACCGCGGCGGCCGCCTCGGGATCGAGGAACGCGTCATGACCGCGGTCCTGGTGCAGCGTGCACCGATCGATCCGTGGCGGTCGTGCCCCCGTGGTGTCTACGACGACGGTGTGGTGCGCGTGCGCTCCGGCGCCGAGGTCGCGATGCGGGTCTTCCGCGACGACGACGGCCGGATCGCGCTCGACCACAACCTCCGGCCCGCGCAGCTCGACGACGAGCTCGGGGCCCCGCTCGCGGCGGCGCTGGCCCGGCACACCGACGACCACGACGTGTTCGCGCGGGCGTTCACCGGGCTGGTGCTGACCACCCGGCCGCGGGCGGAGCAGGCGTGGGAGCTGTTCTACCGCAACTCGCTCGCGCGCATCCGGCACCCCCGCCACCCCGGGTACGCCGCGGTGTACCGCCACGCGCTCGACCTGCTCCCCACCTCGACCGTGCTGGATCTCGGCGCCAGCTTCGGTTTCCTCTCGGTGCACCTCGCGATGTCGGGGCGGAGGGTCAGCGCCTGGGAGCCGGACCCGGGGACGTCGGAACTGCTGCGTCGCACCAGTGCCCGGCTGCGGGTGCCGGTCCACGTGCTCGCGCCCGACCGCGCGCTGCGCACCGTGTCCACCGCGTCGGTCGAGGGGGTCGCGCTCCTGCACGTCCTCGAACACCTCGACGCGCTCGCCGGTCTCGAGCTGTTCGACGAAGCCGTCCGGATCGCGCGGGGCCGGCTCGTCGTCGCCGTGCCCTACGAGCCCGAGCCGCTCGCGCTGTACGGGCACGTCCGGAGTGTGACCCGTGCCGACCTGCTCGAGCTCGGCGTCCGCAGCGGCCGCCGGTTCGAGGTGCACGACCGCCACGGCGGATGGCTCGTGATCGACAGGTACTGATCCCTCGACGTTCCAGACGCGACCGGGCCAACGGGGGCCGGTGCGAACCCAGGAGGAAGTCACATGACCGCAGTGAGCGCCACCGACGTCGCCGCCGGGACCCACCGTCCGGCGCCCGACGCCGTCGAATCCCTCGAGGCCGAGGGTCCCGAAGGAAACCCTGCTCTCATCGGGGTTCCCACGTTCCTGGTCGGTTCGATCGCCCTCGGCCTGGTACTGACCGGTTACGTGCCCGCCACGGCCGTGGGCGCGTCGATCCCGATCATCATGACCGCCACCGGCATCGGTCAGATCATCGCGGCGGTCTGGGCGGCCAGCCTCGCGCAGAACGCCGTCGCGGCGGTGTTCGGCACGTTCGCCGGGTTCTGGCTCAGCTACGCGGCGCTCGTCCTCGGCCTGACGCACAACTGGTACGGCACGCTGCCGGCCGACGCCGTCGCCGTGCAGAAGCTGTTCCTGTTGACCTGGTTGATCGGCGTGGTGGTGCTGACCTTGGTCAGCCTGCGGCTGCCGCTCGCGTTCACGGCGTTGTTCGTGCTGGTCGACCTGGCGTTGCTGTTCGTGTTCCTCGGTACCGCCAACGCCAGCACCGGTCTGGTCAAGTTCGGTGGCGTCCTCGTGTTCGCGTTCGTGCTCGTCGGGGTCTACCTGTTCGCCGACGCCTTCAGCTCGGCCACCGGCGGCAGGAACCTCCCGCTGGGGCGACCCGTCGTGCACTGACGACGCCACGAGGAACCCGACGACTGGGGTCTGAAACCGTGTGATCCGCCGCGGCGGACACGGTTTCGGACCCCAGTCGTGCGTTCGGGGTGGTCAGACGGTGCCCATCTTGCTGGCCACGTAGACCGCCTCGGCGCGGCGGCTGACCTGCAGCTTGCGCATGATGTTGGCGACGTGGAACTTCGCCGTCGCCGCGGAGATGAACAGCTCGCGGCCGATGTCGCTGTTCGACATCCCGCGGGCGAGCAGCTGCACCACCTCGACCTCGCGCGCGGTGAGGGCGTCGACGCCCAGAGCGCGCGGCCCGGCGTTGAGACCGCGCACCATGGCCGACGCGCTGCGCGGGTCGAACGCGTTCTCCCCGGCGTGCACGGTGCGGATCGCCCGCAGCAGTTCCGAGGTGTCGACCTCCTTGACGACATAACCCCGCGCGCCCTTGCGCAACGCCGAGACCACCAGGCTGTCGTCGACCGCGGTGGTGAGCACGAGCACGCGGATGTCGGGGTGCGCGGCGGTCAACCGGCCGCAGACGTCGAGGCCTTCGAGCCCGGCGGCCGGGGACAGTTTGAGGTCGAGCAGCACCAACGACGGCCGGGCCGCGGCCACCACGGTCAGCGCCTGGGCCGCCGTGCCGGCCTCGCCCACCACGCGGATGTCGGGTTCGCGCTCGAGCACGGACCGCAGGCCCTGGCGCACCACCGCGTGGTCGTCGACCAGCACGATGTCGATGACGTCGACTGCGACGTCGGTGTCCTCGGTCATGGCCACGGGTCTCTCCTCACAAGGTGGCCGCCGCCGGCGTCGGGACCCGCAGTTCGACGCGGATCCCGCCCAGCTTCGAGCGGCGGATCATGAACGTACCGCTCATGTCGCCCGCGCGCCGGGCGATCGCGGCGAGTCCCTGGTGACGTCCGTCGGAGTCGCCGCGCGCGGACACCCGCAGGCGGCGGCGCAGTTCGGCCGGGTCGCCGTCACCGTCGTCGCTCACGAACAGCGACACCCGGTCGGGGCGGTACTGCAGCCGCACGATCGCGCGTGAGGCGTGGGCGTGGATCGACACGTTGAACAGGGCTTCTCCCGCGCTGCGGGCCAGCGCCCGCTCGAGTTCCGCGGCCAGTGGCACCGGTCGGCCCTCGATGCGCACCGCCACCTCGAGCCCGACGCGGTGTTGGGCCGCGAGTCCCTCGAGCAGGGTGGCGAGGCCGTCGTGACCGGTGGAATCGTGATGCAGGGCGTAGATCACCGAGCGGACCTGCTCGCCGGCCCGGGCGATGAGATCTCTCGCGTGCGTCAACCGTTCGACCGACGACGGTTGCACGGTGCCACCGTCGAGCGCGTCGGCCGCCTCCGCCCGGCAGACGTCGACCGCGAGACCGGCGGACAACACGTGCTGGGCGACGCTGTCGTGCAGCTCGAGCGCGATGCGGTGACGTTCTCCGTCGAGCAGCTCGCGATCGTGCAGCAACCGCAGCGCGCCCTCGGCCTCCTGCAGTTCGGCCGTGCGGACCTCGAGGTCGCGCGAGTTCGCCACCACCTGGTCGTAGAGCCCCTGCGCCTGCGCCCGCAGATCGGAGGCGGTCGTATAGAGCGTTGCAGTGTGCATCGACGTTGCCGCCTGGTTGGCGAGGATGGTGAGCACCCAGGTGTCGGCGTGGTCGAGAGCGCCGCCCGGCGCCGGCCGCACGACGAGCCGTCCGACCAGCTGGCCGTCGAGTTCCATCGGCACCCGCACGAACGGTCCCACCCGCAGCGGCAACGGGTCCGACGACGACCGGGCCTCGGCGATCTCGTCGTGCACCCACGACGGCCACCGGGCCGCGTCGTCGACCAGTTCGGCGTCCGGACCGAGTGCGAGCGCCCGGATGGGCATGGCGGGCAGGGCCGCGGACCGCAGCGCGAGCAGGGCCCAGTCGGCGTCGAGGTGCCCGGACGCCGCGGTGAGCACCTCGCGCAGCAGTTCGCGGGGGTCGTCCCGGCTGCGGACCAGGGCGGCGGAGATGCCCTCGAGCGCGTGGACCGCCGACGTCATCCGCTCCTCGCTGCGGCGCAGTTCGACGTAGTACGACTTCTTGCCCGACCGGACGCCGGTCAGCGTGGCGATGCCGGGAGCGGCCGAACCGCCGTCCTCGTGACGGTCAGAGGGCGGCACGGAACAACGCGTCGAGTTGGGCCTCGGTGACGTCGCGCGGGTTGGTGGTGAGGCAGGCGTCGGCCAGGGCGTTGTGGGCGAGGGTCGCGACGTCGGCCTCGGTGACGCCGAGTTCGGCGAGGCCGTGCGGCACGCCGAGCTGGTCCGCCACCGACCGCACCTGGTCGGCGAGCACGTCGCCCGCCTCGTCCACCGGGAGCCCGGCCCGGCCGGAGCCCGCCGCCTGGGCGAGGGACACGAACCGGTGCGGCGCGAGGGCGGCGTTGAAGCGGATGACGTGGGGGAGCAGGACGCCGTTGACCACGCCGTGCGGCAGGTCGAGCAGGCCGCCGACCTGGTGGCTCATGGCGTGGGTGGCACCGAGGATCGCGTTGCTGAACGCCATGCCCGCCTCCAGCGAGGCCTGCGCCATGTTCTCGCGGTGCCCGACGTCCTCGCGCGCGCCGATCATCTGCGGCAGGTTGCCGAAGACCAACCGGACCGCGTTGAGGGCGTGACCGTCGGTCAGCAGGTTGTGCGCGCGGGACACGTACGCCTCGATGCCGTGCGTCAGCGCGTCGAGCCCGGTGGCGGCCGCGAGGTCGTCGGGCATCGTCGCGAGCAACCGCGGGTCGGTGAGGGAGATGTCCGGGACGAGGGTGCGGCCCATGATCGTCACCTTCACCGAGTTCGCGGTGTCGGTGATGATGCAGAACTGGCTGACGTCGGCGCCGGTTCCGGCGGTGGTGGGGATCATCAGCAACGGCGGGATCGGGCGGGTCACGCGGTCGACGCCGGTGTAGTCCAGGATCCCGCCGCCGTTGCTCGCGACGATGGCGATGCCCTTGGCGGCGTCGATGCACGAGCCACCGCCGATCGCGATCAGCACGTCACAGCCGTGGTCGAGGTACTGCTGGTAGCCGTCGGCGATCTCGTGGTCCTTGGGGTTCGGCGTCACCCCGGACCAGATCGTCGGACGCAGCCCGGCCGTGCGCAGGTACGCGAGCAGTTCGTCGGGCCACGGGGTGGCGAGCAGTCCCGCGTCGGTGACGACGAACGGGCGCCGTGCACCGAGCCGCCGCGCCGCGAACCCCGCCTCGGCCAGCGAACCCCCGCCGAACACGACCTCCGGCGCCTGGAACTTCACGACGCCCGACGCGTCGTCGGTGTGGTGGTGGGGGCTCGACACCACGTGCTCGGCTCCGTGCGTCATCGTCGACGTCACCCGGTCCAACCCCTGTCGTCGGTCCCTCGGTCCAGGGGCCCCACCCTCCGCTGCCCGACCGGCTGGGTCAACGGTGTGCTCAAGATCCGACCACTCGGCACGAGCGGTTCGTCCCCTGGCCCGGCGCGCCGTCCGGTGGGAGAGTGCCCCGCATGGTCCGAGAGCGGCTCCCGCGCGACCACTGGCAACGCGAAATCTCGCGCGGCTGGACCCCGAGGTCGACTGGCACCGGATCTACGCCATCGACTACCAGCACGAGTTCCCGTGGGACCTCGAGCAGTCGCTCGGCCTCGCGCTCTACCGCACCTACGCCGTGCCCGCGATCGGGTCGCTGCTGGACCGGACCGGCGAGTTCCGGCGAGCGGTGCAGAAGCGCTACGACGACACCGGGCTGATCCTCGACGAGGTGCTGACCCACGGCGTGGCGAGCGAACAGGGCCGCGCCGCGGTCCGGCGCATGAACCAGATGCACCGCAGCTACGACATCGACCCGGACGACATGCGGTACGTGCTGTCGACCTTCGTCACCGTCCCGATCCGGTGGCTCGACGACGTCGGGTGGCGGCCGTTCAGCGAGGCCGAGAAGGTGGCGAGCGCCCACTACTACCGCGCGCTCGGGCGGCACATGGGCATCCCCGACGTGCCGGCCACCTGGCAGGAGTTCGGGACGCTGCTCGACGACTACGAGGCCGGACACTTCGGGTTCGACCCGGGCGGTCGTCGGGTCTCGGACGCCACCCTCGACCTCATGGCGACGTTCCCGCCGCACCACCGGTTGCCGAGATGCGTCGCCCGGTCGTTCGCCCTGGCGCTGCTCGACGCCCCGCTGCTCGACGCCTTCCGTTACCCGCACCCGTCGGCGGCGCTGCGGCGGACCGCGAGGGCCGGGCTGCGGGTGCGGGGCGCGATCCTGCGGCGACGCCCGGCGCGGGCCGTGGCCCACCGGTTCGTCGACAGCGCGAACTTCCGCAGCTACCCGGGCGGGTGGGATCTCGCGCGGGTCGGCACGTTCCCGGCCGGGTGCCCGGTGCGCGAGGTCTGACACCACGACGCCCGTCCGGCCCAGGTCACGACCTTCGTGATCGTGATCGTGTGACAACCCGTGGCCTGCGTGGAAGACCGTTGGTGTGACAGCGGACGACCGTGCCCCCGATGTCGTCCTGAACCTCCCCCGGGACGTCGACGCCCCGGCGATGGCACGGGACTACCTGTCGCAGCACGCGGCCTGGCTGCCGCGGGCGGTGCTCGAGGACGCGCGACTGCTCGTGAGCGAGTTGGTCGGCAACGCCGTGCGGTACGGCGAGGAGGAGATCACGCTGCGGCTGCGGCCCAACCCGCCCGGCATCGGGGTCGCGGTGACCGACTCCGGCGAGGAGATGCCCACGCTGCCGGACGGCCGGCCCGATCCGACGGTCCCGAGCGGGCGTGGACTCCTGATCGTCGCCGCGGTCGCGAGCCGGTGGGGCATCGACCGGGCCGAGGTCGGCTCCGGCAAGACCGTCTGGTTCGACCTGCAGTTCGACGACTGAGCAGCCCTCAGCCCGTCAGCAGTTCCCGCGCCGCCCGCAGGATCTCCGCCTCGTCCAGCAGCACCAGGTTCGCGGCGTCGGCGAGCGGCACGAAGCTGTCGGCACTCGAGACCCGGGCGATCGCGCCGCGGAACCCTCCCTCCACCAGCGCCGTGACCACGCCCTCGCCGACCCCGCCGGCGTGCCGGGTCTCGTCGGCGACCAGCACGCGGCCGCAGGCGTGTGCCTCCCGCAGGACGTCCTCGACGGGCAGCGGGCTGATCCAGCGCAGGTCGACGACCCGCACCCCGATCCCGTCGGCCGCGAGCCGCCCCGCCGCCCGCAGCGACATCCGCAGACCGTTGCCGAAGGTGACGATCGTGAGGTCGGTGCCGTCGCCGTGCGTGCGGGCGCGCCCGACGGGCGCGGCTGCACCGTCCCACGGCGGCGGGGCGTAGGGCGCGAGCCACCCGCCGTCGCCGGGTTCGGTCAGGTCGCGTTCGTGGTAGAGCGCGATCGGCTCGAGCAGCACCGACACCGTGCCGTCGACGCTCGCCGCGGCGAGACAGGTGCGCAGCATCGGTGCCGCGTCGGCCGGGTGGGCGGGCACGCCGACGACCAGCCCGGGGATGTCGCGCAGGACGGCCACGGCGTTGTCGTTGTGGAAGTGGCCGCCGAAGCCCTTCTGGTAGGCGAGGCCCGCGACCCGCACGACCATCGGGTTGGTGAACGCGCGCTGCGAGAAGAAGGCCTGGCTCGCCGCCTCGCCGCGCAACTGGTCCTCGGCGTTGTGCAGGTACGCCAGGTACTGGATCTCGGGGACGGGCAACAGACCGGTCAGCCCGGCACCGAGGCCGAGCCCGAGGATCGCCTGCTCGTCGAGCACGCTGTCGAACACCCGGCCCGCGCCGAACCGTGTCTGCAGCCCGCGCGTCACGCCGTACACCCCGCCCTTGCGGCCGACGTCCTCGCCGAACACGACCATCTCCGGACGGGTCGCCAGGGCATCGGCGAGCGTCGCGGTGATCGTCTGGGCGAGCGTGAGCCCGGACGTGACGTCCTCGGGCGGGCGAGTGGGTCGCTCGGCCGGGCCGCGGCGGGCGTCGTCCGCGACC
>CAXUNA010000033.1:0-5082 GCA_964252095.1 uncultured Jatrophihabitans sp.
CAGCGGCCGGTCCCTCGGCGGCGACACCGGTGTGGGGTCGACGATCCCGCGGTCGAACCTGGGCCGCTGGGCGCCGCACACCCCGGTCAACAGCGCGCTGCGACGGGTGGTGCGGGCCGGCGCCGCCGCCGGCGGGTACGCCGACCCGCGGGCGTGGCGGCAGGTCGAACGCCGGGCCCTGCGCGTGCTGCAGCGTGGCAACTCACCGCGGCCGTCGCTGTCACCCGATGCCCGGGCCGCGGTGCTGCCGCACTTCGCCGAGGACAACGCGCTGCTGCGGACGCTGCTCGGCGACGACTACTCCGACTGGATGGCAGGCGTCGGCCGCGGGACCTTCACCGTCCGCAGGTCGTGAGAGCCGTCGGGGCCGGTGGCCTCGACGTACAGGCGGCGCCCGTCGGGGCCGTCGACCACGCTGACGTACCGCAACGCCTTCCCGACCGTGCCCGGCCACGGACCCTGCACCGCGACCAACTGGCCCGGCTGTTCCCCGACCGCGAGGCCGGTGCGCTCGCGCCAGTTCTCCTCGGCGCTGCGCCTGCCGTCGTAGAGCGCGACGAAGCGGCCGTCCTCGCGGACGACGTCGGCCACCCGGGTGCCGCGGGCGTCCCACGTCTCGGGCACCGGGCCGAGGGCCCGGCCGTGGAGGTCCCAGACCAGGCCGTCGTGACTGGTGCCGTACCAGGTGGTCATCCGGTCGGCGCGGTCGTCGCCGTCGTCGAGCGGGTGCCGGCACGCCCAGAGCTGCCATCCCTCGCCCGTGGTGTGGCCGCTCGCCGGGTGGTGCACGACGACGTCCTTCCACGCGGTGTCGGCGTCGCCCGCCAGCACCACGGTGCGGGCGCCCGTCGGCAGGCCCGCGACGGTGTCGGCGTCGAGCGCCTCGACCCACCAGTGCTTGGAGTCCGGCGTCGAGCAGGAGACGTAGAGCCGCCACCCGCCGTCGGGGCGGCGGACCAGCGCCGGCCGTTCGAGGGAGGCACACGCGAACTGCGCCGCAGTGACGGTCGCGACGGTCTCGAACCGCTCGCCGTCGTCGGACCGGGCGACCACGTTCGCGTAGCCCCGGCCCTGGTCGACCGGGCGGCGCAACCGGTAGGCGAGCCACCAGGCGCCGTCGGCGTACACCGCGCTCGGGCCGCCGGCCCAGAAACCCTCGCCGGGACCGGGGGCCGCGATGACCACCGGAGCGTTGTCGACGGCCGCCAGGGCCGCCGCGAAGTCCGTCACCGGACAAACCTATTCGACGTGGGCGCACGGTCTGCGTAGACTGGTCGTCAGCAGTCCACCCAGAGGCTGCCGTGCCGCGAGCGGCGCGATCGGATCGGTGCGGATTCCTTCGGCGAGAGCCGAGATTTCATCGGAACCCCGATCAGGTGACACTTTCCGGCAACACGGAACCGCGACCCTCGTGGTCGTGCGGTTCCGAGTACCCGGACCCGCAAGGAGAAGGAGAACGTCATGACTGACGACAACGGTGGCTTCGGCCCCTGGGACGACTGAGTCCCCGCGGGCGTAGGGATACGCCCGCCCACAACGCAGGACCGGACGGCCGGGGAGCACACGCTCCCCGGCCGTCCGTCGTCCCCGCCTCCCGACGTCGTGATCTCGCGGGAAGCCGCGCCCCGCACCGGAAGGTGCGAGATCGCGATGGGGCCCTACTAGCGTGGCGGGCGTGAGCGCACCCACCATCTCCGTCCGTGAGTACGTCCAGGCCCACCGGGCCGACCTGCTCGAGCTGCTCGACTCCTGGCTGCGGATCCCTGGCATCAGTGCCATCCCGGAGCACGCGGACGACGTCCGTCGCAGCGCGGAGTGGTTCGCCCAGGCGTCGCGCGACGTCGGCTTCCCGACCGTCGAGATCTGGGAGACCGCCGGCATGCCCGCCGTGTACGCCGAGTGGGTCAGCGCCGACGCCGACGCGCCGGTCGTGCTGGTCTACGGCCACCACGACGTCCAGCCGGTCGACCCGATCGAGCTCTGGCACGCCGACCCGTTCGACCCGACCGTCGAGGGCGACCTGCTCAAGGCCCGCGGCGCCTCGGACGACAAGGGGCAGCTGCTGTTCCACCTGCTGGCCGTCCGCGCGCACCTGGCCGCCACCGGCCGCGACACCCCGGCCGTCACGCTGAAGTTCCTCATCGAGGGCGAGGAGGAGTCCGGCAGCCCGAACTTCGAGGACCTGCTCGCCGAGCGCCGGGCACGGCTCGCGTGCGACGTCGTGGTCATCACCGACACCGGCATGCTCGCCCCCGACGTCCCCAGCAGCGTCACCGGCATGCGCGGGATGGTCACCGGCGAGCTGAGGTTCCACGGGCCCGACCTCGACCTGCACTCCGGCGTCTTCGGCGGCGCGGTGCCGAACCCCGCCACCGCCGTCGCCGAGTTCGTGGCCAAGCTCCACGACGCCGACGGCCGGGTCGCCGTCCCCGGCTTCTACGACGACGTCCTCGAGCTCACCGCGGAGGAGAAGGCGCTGTTCGCCAAGGTGCCCTTCGACGAGGGTGAGTTCCTCGAGGTCACCAAGTCGCGTGCGCTGACGGGGGAGAAGGGGCAGTCGACGCTCGAGCGCATCGGCGCCCGCCCCACCGCGGAGGTCAACGGCATCGGCGGCGGCTACCAGGGCGCCGGCAACAAGACGATCATCCCGTCCGACGCGTTCGTCAAGCTGTCGTTCCGCCTGGTGGCGAACCAGGACCCGGCCGTGATCATGAAGGCCGTCGAGGACTTCACCCGGGCGAACGTGCCCACCGGCATCCAGGTGACGGGCGACTGGGAGGGCAACGGCGTCAAGGCGTGCCTGGTCCCGATCGACACGGCCGCCTACCGCGACCTCACCGCGGCGATCAGCGACGCCTGGGACGGCGCCGAGGTGCTCCCGACCCGCGAGGGCGGCAGCGGCCCCGAGGCCGCGATCGCCGAGGTCATCGGCCGCCCGCTCGTGTTCCTCGGTGTCGGCCTGCCCGACGACCAGATCCACGCGCCGAACGAGAAGGTCAACATCTCCATGCTGCTCAAGGGCGCCGAGGCCGCGGCGCTGCTGTGGTCGCGGTTCGCCGAGACCGGTGCGGAGGCGCTGCGGGGTTGAGCGCCACCCCGGACCCGAAGACGTGCGCCTCGTGCGGGCGCACGATCACCTACCGCGCCAAGTGGGCGAAGAACTGGGACGACGTCCGCTACTGCAGTGACGCCTGCCGCGCCCGCAAGGTGAAGCCGGTCGACCGTCAGCTCGAGGAGTCGATCCGGACCCTGCTGGCCGCGCGCACCGGCACGATCTGCCCGAGCGACGCCGCGCGGGCCGTCGGCACCGAGGACACCTGGCGCGAGCTCATGGAGCCCGCCCGCCGGGCCGCCCGTCGCCTGGTCGCGGCGGGCGAGGTCGAGATCACCCAGGGCGGCCACGTCGTCGACCCGTCCACCGCGAAGGGCCCGATCCGCATCCGCCGGGTACGCTGAGCCCCCGACCCGCGCCTGCCGTGGCCGTTCACCCGAGCGACGCGAGGTCGAACGAGCGCGACCGGGCGACGAACCCGTAGGACTCGTAGAGGCCCAGCGCGACGTCGTTGAACCCGAAGACGTGCAGGCCGTACTGCGCGTCGCCGGCGCCGAGCGCGAGCTGCTCGCCGAGGGCCATGGCGGCGCGTCCGAACCCCCGACCGCGGTACGCGGCGTCGATCTCGACGTCGAAGACGAAGCTGAGGTCGCGGGCGGCGCCCGGTTCGCCGGTCGACCAGTGGTGGCGCAACCAGAGGAACCCGACCGGGTCGCCGTCGTGGGTGAGGACCAGCAGCGCGGTGTCGGCGGTCCCGCTGCCGGCGGGCAGCAGGTCGGCGTACGACGCCCGGGCGTCGCGTTCGGCGAGCTCGTGGTCGCCGCCGGAGCGGTCCAGGAGGTCCTGCACGTAGTGGGCGATCTGCGCGGTCGACCAGGCGGTGAACTCGTCGTCGGTCATCGGCCGACCGCCGAACCCGGGCGGCAGCGCGGGTGGCGGGGACGCCACCGGTTTGGTCATGAAGACACCGAGAACCGTTGCGCCCTGCACCGCTCGGGTCAGGGCGACCTGCGCGGCGGCGACGTCGACGTTCACCACCGTCGCGCCGCCGGCGACGAAGTGCTGCCGCAGCGCCACGACCAGGTCGTCCTCGAGGGGCCCGGCGTCGGAGGTGGTCCAGACCCGTGAGACCCGCACCGCGGCGCGGTCGACCCGGGCGACCACCGCTCCCACCGGGCGCGGTGCGAAGCCGGGAGTCGACTCGACGATCGTGAACACCTGCCGACCGTCCTCGACCGCACCGGGGAACCCGTCGGGGACGGCGACGTCGTCGCGCAGTTCGATCACGCGCCTCATCATGGCGGAACTCCTGGCGGTGGCGCCCCGCTTCCCGGGTCCCTACCGCCAGAAGTCCCGCAGGACGGCGACGAGTTCGGCGGGGCGGTCCAGCGGGATGATGTGGCCGCAGTCCTCGAGCAGGACGCCGGTGACGTCGTCGCCGACCGGGCGCAGTTGGCGGTGGAGCGTGTCGCCCACCGGACGGGCGCCGACGGCGAGGGTCGGCACGCGGAGGCCGACGGTGCCGGCCAGCTCGGCGATCTGGCGCCCGGAGCGCGGCATCGCCCGGTAGTGCTCAAAGGCACAGTGCAACGATTCGCGCCCGCGGTAGGCATCGACGAACGCGTCCCGGACGCCCGGATCGATCCCGCGGCCGTCGTGGGTCCCGATGCGCAGGAAGAAGTCGAGGTACTCGGCCTCGTGACCGTCGAGCACGGTCTCGGCGAGCTGCGGCACACCGTGGAACCCGAACCACCACGGCGGCCCGGCGGCGAGGAACTCCTCCGCCCCGGGCAGCGTTCCGGCGAGCGACTCCATCACCACCAACCGCCTCACCCGCTCCGGGTACCGCATCGCCGTCACGAGCGCGGGCGGGGCGCCGAGGTCGATGCCCACGACGTCCGCCGGGCCGTCGACCCCCACGGCGTCGAGCACCGCCACGGCGTCGGCGGCGAGGGTGAGCACGTCGTAGCCCTCGGCGGCGCGGGTGGTTCCGCCGAGCCCACGCAGGTCGGGCGCGACCACCGTGTGGT
>CAXUNA010000033.1:5092-15154 GCA_964252095.1 uncultured Jatrophihabitans sp.
GGGGGGGGCGCCGGGGGTCGCCGGGGGGGGGGGGGGGGGGGCCGCGGCCCCCACGCTGGGGGGGGGCGACCACCGTGTGGTCGCGCGCCAGATCCGGCAGCACCTGCGCCCACAGCGCGCGGGTGTGCGGGAACCCGTGCAGCAGCAGGACCGGCGGACCGCTCCCGGTCAGCGTCACCGCCACCTCGATCCCGTTCGCCTCGACCGTCAGCTCGGTCATGACCCACCTCCCTCTCGCGAATCGTGTGTGTTCTGGCAGCCCCAGGCCGCCAGAACACACAGAATCCGCCTGCTGTCGGTTACTGTCGGTGACCACGTCACAGTAGGTCACCGACGGCCGACACGACAGACGGCACTTCGCAGGAAGGTGGTGACCCCGGGGTGACCACCTCGGCCGCGAAGCGGCAGAAGGGCCCGCGCGGCGACCTGTTCGATCCGACCTGCCCGACCCGCAAGCTGCTCGACCGGGTCGGGTCGAAGTGGGTCGTCATGGTGGTGACGGTGCTCGCGAACGCAGGAGCGGTGGGCGAGCCCGAGGTGCGGTTCGCCGAGCTGCGGCGCCGGATGCCCGGCGTCTCGCAGAAGATGCTGGCCCAGACGTTGCGCGACCTGGTGACCGACGGCCTGGTCGCGCGCCGCGTGGAGCCCACCGTCCCGCCCGCCGTGCACTACTCCCTGACGCCGCTCGGCACCTCGCTGGCGGCGCCCGTCGCCGTGCTGCGGGACTGGGCGGAGGCCCACATGCTCGAGGTCGACCGGCACCGCGAGACGGTGGCGGCTCACGCTGACAGCTGACACCGCCCGGCGCCGTCCGGCCCGCGTCCTAGGGTGGGGAACGTGGCCCGTGCCGTGACACTCCCGTCCCCGTCGTTCACCTTCCACCGCGAGACGCTCGACAACGGCCTGCGGGTGTTGATCTCACCCGACCGCGCCGCACCGGTCGTCGGCGTCGCGGTGCTCTACGACGTCGGGTTCCGGTCCGAGCCGGAGGGCCGCACCGGCTTCGCCCACCTGTTCGAGCACCTGATGTTCCAGGGCTCGGCCACGCTCGAGAAGCTCGAGCACTTCCGCTACGTGCAGGGCAGCGGCGGGGTCTTCAACGGCAGTACCCACCCCGACTACACCAACTACTTCGAGGTGCTGCCGAGCAACGCCCTCGAGCGCGGGCTGTTCCTCGAGGCCGACCGCATGCGTCGCCCGCGGATCACGCAGGACAACCTCGAGAACCAGCTCTCGGTGGTGAAGGAGGAGATCCGGGTCAACGTCATGAACCGGCCGTACGGCGGGTTCCCGTGGCTCGAGCTGCCGCCGGTCCTGTTCGACACCTTCGCCAACTCCCACAACGGTTACGGCGGTTTCGAGGATCTCGAGTCCGCGACGACGGCCGACGCCGAGGACTTCTTCACCCGCTACTACGCGCCGGGCAACGCGGTGCTGTGCGTCGTCGGCGACCTCGACGTCGAGACCACGATGGCCATGGTGCGCACCCACTTCGGCGACATCCCGGCCGGCAAACCACCGGTGCGCCCCGACTTCGCCGAGCCCCCGCTCACCGCCGAGCGCCGCGCCCAGGCCCACGACCAGCACGCGCCGATCCCGGCCGTCGCGATCGGCTACCGCGTCCCCGACCCGGTCGGTGACCTCGACGCGCTGCTCGCCTACGTCGTGCTCGCGGAGGTGCTCTCCGACGGTGACGCCTCGCGGCTCTCGGTGCGCCTCGTGCACCACGACCGGCTCGTCACCGACGTCGGCGCCTACATCGGTGAGTTCGGCGATCCGTTCGACGAACGCGATCCCACGCCGTTCACCATCACCGCCCACTACCCGGACGCGGGTTCGCTCGACGCCATCCTCACCGCGATCGACGAGGAACTGGCGACGATCGCGGGCGGCGACATCGACACCGCCGAGATCGACCGGGTCCGCGCCCGGCTGGTCGCCGGCATGAGCAAGGAGCTCGACTCGGTCATGAACCGCGCCCTGGAGTTCGCGAAGTTCGAGTTGCTGCACGGCCGGGCCGAGGTGATCGAGGAACTGCCCGCCCGGCTCGCCGCCGTCACCCCCGACGACGTCGCCCGTGCCGCGGCGGCCCTGCGCCCCGATTCCCGCGCCGTCGTCGAGCTGGTCCCGGGCGGTGCGGCGTGAGCGCGCCCACGACGGTTCCCGCGCTCACCGCGCCGGTCCGCCCCAAGAAGCTGTCGGTCACCGACCGCGTGCTCGACAACGGCCTGCGGGTCGTCGCCGTGCGCCGTCCGGGCGTCCCGCTGGTCGAGCTGCGCCTGCGGGTGCCGTTCGCCTCGCCGCGTCCGACCCGCCCCGCGCAGGCCTCGTTGCTGACCGACGCGATCCTCACCGGGACCGAGCGGCACGACCGCGCGGGTCTGGCCGCGGCGATCCAGGCACTCGGCGCCGACCTCGGCGTGGGTGTCAACGCCGACCGGCTGCAGGTGTCCGGCTCGGTGCTCGCGACCGCCCTGCGCCCGATGCTCGACCTGGTCGCCGAGGTGCTCACCGAGGCGTCGTACGTGCCGGCCGAGGTCGAGGTCGAGCGCGCCCGGCTGCTCGAGCGGTTGACGATCGCACGCTCGCGCGCCCAGACCGTCGCCGGTGAGGCCCTGGGCCGGGCGATGTACGGGGACCACCCATACGCCAAGGACCTCCCGCAGGTGTCGGACGTCCAGGCCGTCACCCCGGCCCAGCTGCGACGGTTGCACAGGGATGCGATCGTGCCCGACGGTGCCACGCTCGTCGTGGTCGGTGACGTCACTCCCGCCCGCGCGATCGCGCAGATCGAGGCGGCGTTCGCGGCGTGGACCGGTGCCGTGAAGAACACCCGCATGCCGAAGCTGCCGCCGATCGTGGGCGGCCCCGTGCAGCTCGTCGACCGGCCGGGCTCGGTGCAGTCGTCGTTGCGGATGGGCACGCAGGCGCTCCGGCGCACCGACGACGGCTACCCCGCCCTGCAGCTCGCGAACCTGATCTTCGGCGGCTACTTCTCGTCCCGCTGGACCGAGAACCTGCGTGAGGACAAGGGATACACGTACGGCCCGCACAGCCGGATCGAGCACGACGCGCTCGGTTCGGTGCTCACGCTCGACACCGACGTCTCGACCGAGGTCACCGCGCCGTCGCTGCTCGAGACCGAGTACGAGCTCGGCCGGATCTCGACGCTGCCCGTCACCGCGGCCGAGGTCGACTCGGTGCGGCAGTACGCCACCGGCACGCTCGCGCTCTCGGTCGCGACGCAGGCGGGGCTCGCCTCCACGCTGTCGGCCCTCATCGGCAACGGGGTCGGCGCGGACTGGCTCGCCGAGCACCCACGCCGGCTGGCCAAGGTGACCGTGGACGAGGTGTCGGCCGCGGCGGCGGAGTTCTTCGCCCCCTCGCGGTTCGTGCGGGTGATCGTCGGCGACGCCGCGACCGTCGCCGACCCGCTCGCCCGGCTCACCGACGTCGAACAGGTCAGCCGCGATGCCGGCTGAGGGTTCGTCGATCGAGGGTTCCGAGGTGCCGGCGAACGCGCTGGCGTTGTCGCGCCTCGCGCACGACCGCGTGGCGCACCGCCGCACCGACCCCGAGTGGCTCGCCGCCGTGTGGCCGACCGCCCAGGTCATGGTCGTCACCACCCAGGGGCTGGCGGCCGTCACCGACGAGGGTGGCCGCCCGCGGCTGCTGTTCCTCGCCGGGAGCGGGGTCGAGGCCACGGTCGACGGCCGCGTGGCCGACGACTGGCCGGGCTCGATCTTCCTCGGGGAGTCCGACGACGACGCCCGCACGCCGTTCTTCGCGGTGGTGGTCGCACCCGAGTCCACCGCTCCCGCCGGATCACGGTTCGCGAACCTCCGCGACGTCGGGGCGGCGGTCGGGGAGCTCGAGGCGGGCCTGTTCACGTCGGCCACCGCGCTCGTGGCCTACCACGCGCGCAACGGGTTCTGCCCGCACTGCGGCGCCCCCTCGAAGCCCGCGCACGCCGGCTGGGTCCGCACCTGCACCGCCGAGGGTGTCGACCTGTTCCCGCGCAGCGACCCCGCGGTCATCATGCTGGTGCACGACGGCGGCGACCGCTGCGTGCTCGGGCGGCAGGGCGTCTGGCCCGAGGGCCGGTTCTCGGTGCTGGCCGGTTTCGTCGAGGCGGGCGAGCCGTTCGAGGCCGCCGTGGTGCGCGAGGTCGGCGAGGAGGCCGGGCTCGCCGTCACCGACGTGCGCTACGTCGCGAGCCAGCCGTGGCCGTTCCCGCAGTCACTGATGATCGGCTGCACGGCGCGGGCCACCACCACCGAGATCGTGCGGCGCGACGACGAGATCGCCGAGGCCTACTGGTTCACCCGGGACGAGGTCCGGCAGGCCGTCACGTGGGACGCCGCGGTCGACTTCGAGCGCACCGGCGGCGAGGAGTTGCCGGGCTTCGGGCCGAACGGTGTGCTCAAGGCGTTGCCCGGCCCGGTCTCGATCGCCCGGCAACTGCTCGACGCCTGGGTCGAGCGCCGCATCTGATCCGCCCGGCGGCGACCTGGCGGGTCACACCGTGGTGCCGTCGCCACGCCGTCCCACCCCGGTGAGTGGGCACCTTTCCCACCGAGTGGGCGGAAATTTCTGACCACTCGAGGGGAGAGGTGACCACTCGCCACCGGGTCGGGTCACGGGAGCCGCCGCCGCGGACGGGGTCAGCGGGTGAGGCGGTAGTGCGCGCGGTCGGCCGTGCGGTCGGGGAACTGCAGCGCCCCGCTCTCCACGCCGACGAGTTCGAAGCCCAACCGCTCCGGCACGGCGCGGGCGCGGGTGTTCGCGGCGGCGGTGACGACCTCGACCCGTTCGACCTCGCGTTCCTCCAGCGCGTACTCGACCATCCGGCCGACCGCGCGGGAGACGAGACCGTCGCCCTCGTGCTTGCGGTCGACGAAGTAGTCGATGACCGCCGTGGTCCGGTCGCCCTCGAGCCAGAGCCCGACGGTGCCGACCGGTTCGTCGTCACGGAGCACGAAGGTGAACACGGCGCTGCCCTGCGCGAAGCGGTCGAGGCAGTACCGGACCCAGCCGGACGGGTCGTCGAGCGCGCCGTCCTCGTTGGCCCAGGGTTCCCACTCGCGCAGGCGGTCGGCGTTGTCCTGCCACAGGGTGTCGAGCACGGCCGTGTGGCGCCGCTCGACGAGTCCCAGCGACACCGCGTCGTCGGCCCGCATCGAGAACATGCCTCATGGTACGACCGGAGCAGGTCGGAAAGCCGCCAAGACGCGGTGAAATCGAGAGGGTGAGCCTCGACCACGACTCGAGGGTGCCGGTCCCTCAGACGGCGACGGCGGGGTGGCGCGGGTCCTCCAGCCGCACCACCACGTCGGCCCGGGTCGACGGCCGCGCCTCGCGCTCGTACCGCTCGAACACCGGCAGTGTCCACGCCTCCTCGGCCGGGGTGCGTCTCGCGAGCGCCGCGGGCGACGCCGTGAGGTGGACGATCACGTCGGCGTCGAGCGGGAGGTTGCCGAGTGCGTCGGGTACCAGCAGCAACGAACCCGAGAGCAGCAGCACCGAACCCGGCAGCGCCCGCTCGCGCACGGCGCGGGTCGAACGGTTGGTCGTGGGATCGCGCAACGACGGCAGCCAGGACCCGTCCCCGTCCGGCCCGAGCGGACCGAACACCTCCCGCTCGAGGGCGCCGACGTCGACCCAGCCGTCGTAGTACGACAGTTCGTCGCGGTGGCCGTACTCCAGCCGCAGTGAGGCGTCGCGCCAGAAGGTCTCGGCCCGCACCCGCAGCGGCGCCCGGCCCAGCGTGCGAAGGGGTTCGACGAGGCGGTCGGTGATCTCGTGGGGCGATGTGGCGGGTGCACCGTCGACCAC
The DNA here is from genome assembly GCA_964252095.1 of uncultured Jatrophihabitans sp. GTDB lineage: Bacteria > Actinomycetota > Actinomycetes > Mycobacteriales > Jatrophihabitantaceae > CAXUNA01. The sequence goes on from CAXUNA010000033.1 coordinate 10,928, forward strand.
CACCCGGACGGTGCGATCAGGCGGGCCGACGACGGTGCCGGTGACGATCCCGAGCAGGTGGTCGGTGAGCTCGTCCGGGCCGACGGGCCGGAACCGTGGCACGACGGCAGTCGCTCAGGCGAGCGCGGCGAGCCGTTCGGTGACCTCGCTCGCCGCCGGGTTCGTCAGCGACGACCCGTCGGCGAACACCACGGTGGGGACGACCCGGTTGCCGTGGTTGATCTCGGTGACCAACGCGGCGGCGGTGTCGTCGAAGTCGACGTCGACCTCGCGGTACGTCACGCCGGCGTGGTCGAGGCCCGCCTTGAGGCGGTGACAGAACGGGCACCAACTGGTCGAGTACACGATGAGATCCGCGGTCATGGTGCGCTCCACGGTACGCAGGGCCCGGGCCGTTCGCCGGGTCGGCCCACGCCGGTCAGGGCCGACGGGTGACGACGGGTGACGACACCCGACACGTTGGGGGAGCGCACAGCTCGAACCATGCCTAGTATTTCGACAGGCATTGACGACAAGCCGTGTGGGCAGATACCTTCACGGCGATCGGTCATGAGTGTCAGCGACAAGCCCTGGCTTGCTGGCCGGCAACCCTCGCATCGCGGTGGGGTGCTCCAGGTGACGACCAGACCGGGATCCCCCCGGTAAGCGCGAGGCCCCGCGGGGCGGAAACGGTCGAGGTGCAACGTGCGTGTCCGTCGTGGGGTCGACCTCGGTCTCGAGGACCTGCGCGTACGCCTGCACGTCGACCTCGCCCGGGTCTCCAGCGCGCTCTGTCGACGCTGACACGCCGGCGCGGCGACGCGCACCCCTGCACCGCCTGCGCCACGCATGCCCTCGTCGTGCGCGGCTCTGCCTGCGAGCGCCGTGACGGCATCCCCGTCCGGTCCCCTGATCCTGGAGTTCCATCCATGAGCGAAGTTCCCCACCCGGCCACGCCGGCCGCCGGTCGCACCGCGACCCTGGTGCCGGTGTCGCCGGGCGTCACGTCCGACAGCACCGGCTCGTCGTTGGCTCATCTGGTCGCCCCGCTCGGCGGTGACGACACGCCGCCGCCCGCGACCCAACGGGTGACGCCGTTGCGACGTCCCGGCCGGTGGATCGCGGCGGTGATCGTGCTGGTGGTCGTGGCCCAGATCGTCCACGGGCTGGTGACGAACCCCTTCTACCAGTGGGATCGCTTCCAGTACTGGTTCGTGCGGCCGGTGATCGTCGACGGCCTCGTCGTCACGCTGAAGGTCACGGCGTGGAGCGCGGTCCTCGGCCTCGTCGGCGGCATCGTGCTCGCCCTCATGCGGCTGTCGAGGAGCCCGGTGCTGCGGGCCGTCAGCTGGGTCTACATCTGGCTGTTCCGGTCGATCCCGCTCATCGTCGTGCTGCTGATCCTCTACAACTTCAGCGCGCTCTACCGGACGATCAGCATCGGGGTGCCGTTCGGTCCGTCGTTCGGCGACTTCGCCGAGGGGTCGGTCGCCACCGACATGGTCATCGCGGTCGTCGGGCTCAGCCTCACCGAGTCGGCCTACGCCGCCGAGGTGGTCCGGGCCGGCCTGCTCTCGGTCGACCAGGGCCAGCACGAGGCCGCGGCGGCGCTGGGGCTGCCGAGGTCCTACCAGTTCCGCCGGGTGGTGTTGCCCCAGGCGTTCCGCGCCATCATCCCGTCGTACGTGAACCAGCTGATCGGACTGGTGAAAGCCACCTCGCTGGTCTACTACGTGTCGCTGCTGGACCTGTTCGGCTCGGTCGAGTCGATGGGGAGCACCTACCCCAACGACATCGTGCCGCTGCTCATGGTCGCGACGGCCTGGTACGTCATCCTCACCAGCATCGTGTCGGTGGTGCAGTACTACGTCGAACGCTTCTTCTCCCGCGGAGCGCTGCGGACCCTGCCCCCCACCCCGTTCCAGAAGCTCCGGGCGTCGCTCGTGACGTTCCGGGCGCGCGTCACGGCAGGAGAGCTGCGATGACGACGACCGAGGTCGGTCAGGAGCCCACCGTGGTCGAGAAACCCTCGATCACGGCAGATGATCCGGTCTTCCGCGCGGTCCGACCCGCGGGCGTCGAGGTCCACGACGCCCACAAGGCGTACGGGGCGAACCGGGTGCTGCGCGGCGTCGACCTCGTGGTGCAACCGGGTCAGGTGGCCGTCATCCTCGGACCGTCGGGGTCGGGCAAGTCGACGTTGCTGCGCGCCATCAACCACCTCGAGAAGCTCGATGTCGGCGCGGTGAGCGTGAACGGCGAACTGGTCGGGGTACGTCGGCACCGCAACCGGCTCAAAGAGCTGTCCGAGCGGGCGATCCTGCGCCAGCGCAGCCAGATCGGCTTCGTGTTCCAGAACTTCAACCTGTTCCCCAACCTCACCGTCCTCGACAACGTGGCCGCCGCGCCGGTGGCGTCGGGGAAGCTGCACCGGGCCGAGGCGGCGACGCTCGCACGCGACCTGCTCGCCCGGGTGGGGCTCGCGGACAAGGTCGACGCCTATCCGCGGCAGCTGTCCGGCGGGCAGCAGCAACGGGTGGCCATCGCGCGTGCCCTCGCCCTGCAACCGGGCGTCATCCTGTTCGACGAACCGACGTCGGCCCTGGACCCGGAACTGGTCGGCGAGGTGCTCTCGGTCATCAAGGACCTCGCCGCCACCGGCACCACGATGATCGTGGTGACCCACGAGATCGGTTTCGCCCGCGAGGTCGCCGACCTCGTCGTGTTCATCGACGCCGGCCGTGTCGTCGAGCAGGGTCCGCCGGCCCGGGTCCTCGAACACCCGCAACACCCGCGTACCCAAGAGTTCCTCCGCCGCGTCCTGTGACGCGTTCCCACTTCCGTCATCCCCGACGGCGCCCCGCAGTCCCACGAGTCGACATCCGTCGACCGATCTTCCCGAGGAGAATCATGCGTACCACCCGTGCGAATTCCGCCCGCAGCCGGCTCGTGAGGAAGGTGGTCGCGGGCTTCGGTGCCGTCGCGGTCGCCGCCACGCTGGCCGCCTGCGCGAGCAGTGACGCCAGTGAGAGTGCGACCGCCGCCGACGGCACCGTGGTGGTCGGCGCGGTGTCCAACGGCGCCGCCGCCCAGACGACCATCAAGGTCTCGACGGTCGACGACATCCGCGCCGAGCTGCCGCAGTCGGTGAAGGACAAGGGCACCCTGGTCATCGGTCTCGGGCTGCTGCCCTCGGGCTCGGTGCCGCTCGGCTACACCGGCTCGGACCAGAAGACGCTCACCGGCTCCGAACCCGACATCGGCCGGTTGATCGCCGCGGTGCTCGGTCTCAAGCCCGTGCTCGACAACGCCACCTGGGACAACCTGTTCGTCGGCATCGACAGCGGCAAGACCGACGTGGGGCTGTCGAACATCACCGACACCGAGAAGCGCAAGGAGAAGTACGACTTCGCTTCGTACCGCCAGGACAACCTGGGCTTCGAGGTGCTGAAGTCGAGCAGCTGGAACTTCGACGGCAACTACGAGAACCTCGCCGGCCAGACCGTGGCCGTCGGGGCGGGCACCAACCAGGAGAAGATCCTCCTGGAGTGGCAGACCAAGCTGAAGGCCGAGGGCAAGACCCTGACGATCAAGTACTTCCCGGACAACAACGCCACGTACCTCGCGTTGGACTCGGGCAAGATCGACGCGAACTTCGGGCCGAACCCGTCGGCCGCGTACCACGCGACACAGACGGCGAACGGGCCGAACCCGACCCGTCTCGCCGGCACGTTCTCCGGAGCGGGTGCGACCCTGCAGGGCCTCATCGCCGCCACGACGAAGAAGGGCAGCGGGCTCGCGCAGCCGCTCGCCGCCGCCATCAACTACCTCATCGAGAACGGGCAGTACGCGCAGTGGCTCACGGCGTGGAACCTGTCCAACGAGGCGGTCAAGACCTCGCAGGTCAACCCGCCCGGACTGCCGCTCACGAACGCCTGAGCCGAGCGGCGCGGCGGAACGACAGGCCGGGACCCGACCCGTGAGGGCGGGGAACCCGGCCTGTCGTTCCGGCCGGGCGTCCAGTGAATGATGCACGATGCAACAGCAGTGGGCCGAGAGAGGGAACCATGAGCCGGATCGTGGTCGTCGGTGGCGGCCTGATGGGGTCGTCCGCCGCGTGGCACCTGGTCGACCGCGGGCACGAGGTCGTCGTGCTCGAGCAGTTCGGGCCGCGGCACGACCGCGGCAGTTCGCACGGCAGCTCCCGGATCTTCCGGCTCGCCTACGCCGACCCGTTCCACGTCGAGC